>DKLZ01000032.1 GCA_002455955.1 Dehalococcoidia bacterium UBA6627 | reverse complement strand
TAATATTGCTCAAGGCGACTGAAGCCCTCTTCCCATGACGAGGTCGTGCGTTCGACGATCTGCGCGACAATGGCGTCGGTAAATTCTTCTCCGACCACTACTCCTGGCAAGTCGATTATGATTTTCGGTGGTAGATCACCACGAGTGATCCGGTCTCCACGCCCTTTCTTGCGACGTACGGCATCTAACTGCTCAGCGAGTAGTTCATCGTGGTTACGAAGTGCTCGTACCACTGACCAAACCGGTTTGAACGTAGAGCCATCGAGTACTGCTTCGGCATTCTTACCCTCAGGAACGAATACCGGGATTACGATTGTCCCGAGCGTTTTATCGTCGGCTTTCCTGATCGCACGTCCGACTGCCTGCACGATATCGATCTGCGACCGACGAGGGTCAACAAACGCAACACCGTCAATCGCAGGAACATCCACGCCCTCAGACAGACATCGAGCATTCGCAAGAAGTGCGTGTTCGTCCGCATCGATACTGCGAAGCCGGTTGAGTTTGTTACGACGGTCTCCAGTAGCCATCTCGCCGGAGACGTAGTCGAACACCAGACGGCCCTGAGGAGCATGTTCGGGGGGTAAGTTACTAATCACCTCTGGCAGGGTGGTAGCAAATTGCTGTGCCATCTTTACGCGACTGTGGAACGAGATCACTCGCCGGAGACGGTAATCATGCATCGCCTTTGCAAGGCCGATCTGACGGGCCAGTGACCTCGCATCTGTTTGAATATCTGCGAATTCAACGAATGAGCCTTCACGTGCAAGTGCGTAGGCCTGTCGGTCGGTGATAACGACGACCACAACGCGGTAGTCAGAGAGCTGATCAATGCTGATAGCTTCACCGAACGACAGTCGATGTACCTCTGGTCCGAATACAGTATCGTCATCCATCGACGCGATATCGAGATCACCCTCATCAGCGCTATGGGTGCTTTTACCCGTGTAGTAACGAGGAGTTGCCGTGAAGAACAGCCGCCGCTGAGCAGGGATCAGGTCGTCGTGGAGCATCACCGAGAAGTCGCGGGACACATCACCCGCAAGCTGGTGAGCCTCATCTCCGATCACCAGATCAAATTTCAGTGGAGTATCGATCAATGCTTCTGCCACCCGCAGCGACGACTGGTAGGTCGAGAAGATGACACGGTCCCCATCGCGGTTGAGAAACTCTCGTATCCGTTCAGGATCGGTCGTAACAGGTACTCCGATCTCACTGACGTTAGAAACGAAACTGTCGGGCTGCTTCGATGCCACCGTTTCGTCAGAACACACCGCAAGGAATTCAAATGGGCGACTGCGGTTCGCGGTCCATTCCCGCATCACCTGAGCGACGAGGAACAGCGACGGCACCAGTACCAGTGTGGAATGGCTCTCCAACTGTTCGTGCGCCCACAGCTGAACAAGCGTCTTGCCTGTACCGCAGGCCATAATCACACGCCCGCGCTCACCCGTACCTACGGTACTAATCGCCTCAAGGGCTTCACTCTGGTGGTTTCGCGGTGTTTTCGGATCAGGGCGGGGTGCAGGGTGGCCGATCGTTTCCGGCCAGTTGATCGATCGCATCTCCAAATCACTCAATAGCAACAAGGAGGCAGGTTTCTCCTGGCCCTGTATCACTTTGCGGGCGTTGACTCCGATGGTGTCGGTGGTAGCAATCAGCAGTCGGAATGTGATCTGTTCACGGTTGGATTCGGACAGGAAACTATCGACGTCGGATTTTTTAATCGTCGTGGTTTCGGCATAAGCCTTCGCCTGAATCGCCCACACGCCACCGTCTTTGGCTTCAGCAATAAGGTCAATGCCATTGTCACCACCCCAGCGCTCAGGCCATTCATCCCACAGCCACACCTTGCGAAGTTGGTCGGAATACATCGGATCATTCTCAAGAAACCATTTACACAGGAGTTCGAAGGCGTCACCTTTTGGTTTCGCTTCATCGGGGAACGTTGCGATGACTTCATCGATCGTTGCCATGTGCAAATATTAGCCGAAACAAAAACATTAAGTCTGTGATACTCAGCGTGCTGACTTCCAGTTTCCCGTTCGCTCGCTGTGCTAACTGGATACAATCCCGGATATGAGTAAGAGTGCCCTCACGCTCGACGACGAAGAGCTGCAGGTTCTTCCCACTGCCTCTGACGACTGGCGCGAATGGGTCAGCGCGACGGCACTGCGTAATCATGTGCTCCGCGATCCGCTTCTTGACTGGCTCAACGAGTACGGTGAACAGCACGGTTTCGTACCCGATAACAAGCTCCCCGAATACGACGTACGGACGGACTTCACCGAATTCATTTTTGGGCAGGGGCATCGGTTCGAGGCTGCTGTTGTAGCTCATCTACAAACCTACATCGATGTGGTCACGATCGAAGCAACTAACGGGTCACGAGATTTCGACGCCGCCGAGCGAACCTTCGATGCGATGTACGACGGAGCGGAGGCGATCTATCAGGCCGTGCTCCGCGATCCGCAGCATCGAACATACGGCTCGGCGGACCTTCTTATGCGGAGCGACGTACTTCAAAAGTTTTTTCCTGCAACATTGTCTGAGGATGAGGCGGCTGTCGCCGCACCCGACTTGAACGGTCAGTGGCATTACCGCGTGGTTGACATCAAATTCTCAACGCTGCACCTGGCGGCTGCTGGAGGCCTCGGCAACCAGGGTTCATCACCGGCATACAAGGCACAGCTCTTCGTATACAACCGCGCGCTCGGCCGCCTGCAAGGGTTCGAACCGCCGACAGCGTTCCTGCTTGGTCGAGGATGGGAGCAGAAGAAGATGCGCGGCTCCAACGCTGTGGAACGCCTGGCGCCCGTATTGCAGGCGGGAGCGATCGCGAACGGTAAACCAATCTCAGAGGCGGTGACCGCAGCCACCAGCTGGGTCCGTGCACTTCGCAATGACGGCGCGGACTGGCAAGTGTTTCCGCGTCCTACACGCCACGAACTGTACCCGAACGCCGGGAACCAGCAAGACGAACCGTGGCATCATGCAAAACGACAGATCTCCAATGAGTTACAAGAGCTCACATTGTTGTGGCAGGTCGGCACATCTGGACGCAATGCCAGCCATGAACACGGCGTGTTCGAGTGGAGTGACCCTCGTGTCACAGCGGCTTTGGTTAAAGTGACCGGTCCGAAACGAATTCCCGTATTCGAGGCGATCCTCGATATCAACCGTTCGGAAGAGGGGCCTCCGGTGCGCCCAGCGCAGATCGTGGCAGCGGCGAGCGAATGGCGCGCGTCGCCGCCGCTGGAGTTCTACGTCGACTTCGAAACGGTGAGCGACCTCGCAGATGACTTCTCCCAGATACCACAACGCGGCGGACAGCCGCTGATCTTCATGATCGGCTGCGGCCATATCGAGAATGACTCGTGGAATTTCCGCTGCTTCGTCGCCGACCAGCTCACGGAAGAGGCCGAGGCGCGTGTCATCGATGACTGGACCGAGTACATGACCTCAGTGACCAAACGCCTGATGCCAGAAGGTGACACACCTCGTGTCATGCATTGGTCACAGGCTGAGGTCACCACCCTGGAAACGGCGTACAACTCGGCTGTCGCCCGGCATCCTGAACGAACGTGGAACTCTCCTCGCTGGTTTGACTTTTTGGGGCGAGTGATGCGAGACGAACCAGTGGTTGTCCGTGGCGCGATGGGATTCGGACTGAAGGGCGTAGCGAAAGCGCTTCACAGCAACGGCCTCATCGAAACACTTTGGGGTGACGGACCGACAGATGGGCTCGGTGCGATGGTCGGAGCGTGGTGGGCCTACGAGTCGATTCAAACGACGGGCGTGCCCGTCAGAGAGGTCGACCTTATGCAACAAATCATCGCGTACAACGAAGTGGACTGTCGCGTGATGTGGGAGGTAGTCCGCTATCTACGAGAGAGCCATTAGAGTGCACTGAAGCTTATGGCATTATTTCTTGCTAGTGAGGTACATCCATTATCAGCAATGCTGGGGCAAGAAATCTCCCTAAAGGGAGGCATTGTTTACATAACAAATACCGCCTTTCGGCGGTATTTCTCGTTGGTCTGGTGGAGACGGGGGAGAATTGAACTCCCCGTCCAGAGTACGTTCGGCCTGAATCTACTACGGGCGTAGCCGACGACATTTAATTTCACCGGCGCCCCGTCGTTGGCGTAAGGCATGCCAGTTAGTTGCAGTGATCTTAGTCGTGAGTGCCTGTAGCACACAGTTCACGAAGCACCCCGACAAAATGTCGCGACATCACGGACCGTCGGGGAGGGACCGTGTGCCACGTCGCTACGTTATTTACGCAGCGAGGGCGAGTTCATTGGTTTCGCCAGTTACCTTTTTGCCATCTGTTTAACGAGGGTGATGACACCTCGACCCGCAATCTAGGTCCGGCCGCACCTGTCGATTCCTATCGTCCCCACAATGTGGTTCCTCATATAGGTCAACAAATACAACGGACATACGCTGAGTACACGAGACACTTGTGCCTCGTGATTGCTATGAAGCTCAATCGCTATCAGCGTTGAGCATGTCGAACAGCGCGTTGCATGTCTCGATCGGTTTCGCGTTTCTTGATTGCCTGTCGCTTGTCATAACGACGGCGACCGCGACCGAAACCGATCTCGACTTTTGCAAGTCCGTTGTAAAGGTACATCCGCAAGGGGACCACTGTGGCTCGAGGCTGTTCCTGCATCATCTGCCTGAGCCGGTTCAGCTCCCGTCGATGAAGTAACAGCTTCCGAGTCCGCGTTAGCTCGTGGTTCTCACGTGCGGGCCCATAATGAGCGATATGAACATTGTACAGATAGAGCTCGTGACCCCGGAACCGGGCGAACCCTTCGGACAGTGTCACTTGCCCTTCACGTATCGATTTGATCTCGGTACCGACTAGTACAATCCCGGCGTCGTAGCGGCTTTCAATCTCGTAATCGAAGCGTGCACGGCGATGAAACGCGACGGTCGAACCTTTAGCATCTTTGCCGCTTTTTCGCTTCGCCATCAGTTCGTACCGACCACGACGATATTCACCTCACACAGAGCACAAACGATCCTGACTTCGTTTATGTCCGCTGTAGTATCAAATATGGTCTGGTGCTCCCTCGCTAATTTGCGATGTCTCTTAGGAAGTCGATCGCTCTTTCAGCCTGAACATCACGCCCTTGATCAATGTCGTCCATAGTGAATTCGACAACAATATCGGGTTTAACACCGCGACCTTCGATCTGGTTACGATCAGGGGTGAGCCAACGAGCTATCGAGACGTATACGGCTCCACCATTCGAGAGTTCTCGAACGTTATTCACCGTCCCTTTGCCAAAGGAATCAACGCCTATCACTGTTGCTCGACCATTTTCCTGAAGCGCCGCTGCCAGTAATTCCGACCCGGACGCTGAGAATTCATCTTGGATGATTACGATCGGCAGGTATGTAATCTGACCCGGGCTCGATGACCAAACTTGTTCGTTTCCATCTCGGTCGACCTGGATCACGATCGGTCCTTGATCGAGAAACATGTCTGCGATCTCTGTCGTTTCTGCCAATAACCCACCTGGATTTAATCGAACATCGATAATCAATCCCGTCACTCCACGATCTTCAAGCTCGTTCACAATCTGGGTGAGTTCATCGGGTGTGCGACGAGTAATCTGAGCAATGTAGACATAACCGATATCTGTGACTTCGTTACCCGCCGAGTCAGTTAATGTCTGCTGCAGGAGGGGTTGCGTTGAGACAGAGACTGAATGGATCTCGTCCCGAACAATCGTAATCAATTCCTCTACGCCATCGGGATGCCGAATCAGTAGCTCCACTGGAGTTCCTTGCGGACCACGGATCCGTAGTACACCTTCATCCAGCGTCCAGCCGGCAGCATCTTCACCATCAACAGCGAGAATTTGATCACCAGAGAGTAGGCCGGCTCTCGCAGCAGGGGTGTCTGGTAGTGGACGGACAATGACGATGTAGTCGCTACCAGCAGGTTTCTCTACCGTTGCGCCGATTCCCTGAAATACGCCCGAAAATCCTTCTCGGGACATTGCATAGGTCTGCGGATCAATGTACGTGGAATGCGGATCATCCAGTGCGTCAAAAATACCGCGAATGGCAGCGCCATGCAGGTACTCCGGATCCACTAAATCAGGTTCAACAAAATCACTTTCGAGTATTTGCAAAATCTCATCGAGGACCAGAAAATCTGGTCCAGATTGTAGAACGGGATCCGGAGAAGAATCCGCGGTTACTGTCGGAGCCGCGACTGCCGCTACCTCATCATCCTCAGTAATTGCTCTGCCGAGGAATCCAACTGCGATCAGCATCACGCCGATAAGAATTCCGATAACACCCAGGAGAGTGTTACGCAGTGCTGTTGAGTTCGAACCTTGTGGATCAGGTTCGGAATCGTATGAGGGAGATGTTGCTGGTAAGTCAGCAGTCATGGGCCTTCATCCAACAGGTGTCCGCAAATGCGCAAACACGTGTAGCGCGCCTTCTCGCTGAGCATTTATGATTCTATCGTAACGCCTATACAGGGAGCAGGAAACGATCTGAACTACCGTCTATAAACATACATAACATAGATAGTGCGACGTTACTATGCGATGGGGATGAAATAGCCCATCCACTATGCGGTCAAATAAGGCCTGGACCCCAAAATGCCCAGTTATGACCAAGTGCTGTAGCACCAACGACCATATCTATTCCAATTGGATTCGCTCGAAATTAGGAATCGCAAGTCTAATTCGCTGATCTATCGAACCAGTTGCCTCGGGGAGTTAGGACTATGACGGCTCACTCGCGGCCTCGAATACATGATTCACTACCTATCGTGCGCACACGAACGCCGGATCTGACGGTATTCGAAGATCTCTTATGTCACCTAATCTGTAAGAAGCCGCCCTAGCGTTCCGCGTACGTGATCGACAGATTACTAATCTATGCCTGCAGTGCCTTGAGCACTGCCTGACCGTGATTTGCAGCCCGGGCTCGTTTCCAAACTTTGATCAATTTTCCTGTTGGGCCAATGATAAAGGTTGATCTCGTCATCCCTATTACTATTTTGCCGTATAAATTCTTCTCCCCCCACGATCCATAGCGACTCGCGACCTTCGCACCATCATCAACCAGCAGCGGGAATGGGAGACTGTACTTGTCACGGAATAGTCGATGGGAATCCGCATCGTCAACCGACACACCCAGTATGACCGCGTCTTCCTCACTGATTCGATCAAATTCGTCGCGGAACGAACAAGCTTCCTTAGTACATCCTGGAGTGTCATCTCGCGGATAGAAATATAGGACAACCGTCTTACCTCGATAGTCGGCTAATTTATGAGTCTGACCATCTTGATCTTTCAGAGTGAACGACGGTGCCCTATCACCAGCAACGAGATTGATACCCATGTTATGTCCTCTCACAAGCAATCATCGTTCACACTAACTTATCTATCGACTGTCATCTTCAGGGCATTGTAGATAGAACCATAACCTGAGCTACGACTCACAGCGATAGACTGCGTCTAATACTTAACGTGGCGTCACTCTCATTAGAATTGCATTTAACTACCATTCATCAATCGGCTGACATTTCGTATACGCTTGCCTATTGCGAACCAACGCAATACCGAGTGAATTCTTAGATTGATCCTCTGATGGCAGCATCACCTGGAGCGGCAGTCCCTACGAAAACCGAACCTCGATGGGGAGCCTTCAGTTACCCCAATTTCAGGCGATTTTGGTTCGCATCTCTTGCTCGGGTTTTTGCTCTGCAATTCAGAATCATTGGTATTCCCTGGCTTGTCGGCGTTGAGCTTAATCTCGGCCCAGGATGGGTAGGCATTGTCGCCTTAAGCGCTGCCCTACCGACCATCGCACTCAGTGTCCCAGCCGGGCAGTTAGCCGACCGTCTCGATAATCGTCGAATGATCATCTGGAGCAACAGCGTCAGTGGCATCTTCTATTTATTACTCGCGGTGTTAATTGTCTTTGAGATCATTGACCTTTGGATGGTTATTGCCTGGTCGCTGATTACGGGAGCATTGACAGCGCTCAGCATGCCAGCACAGCAAGCAATCCTTCCTCAACTCATAGATATGCGGTCGATCGCTAGTGCTGTCGCACTCAACGGCTTGATCTGGAACAGCATGAGAGTGATAGGCCCTGCAATCGCGGGAGTTGTCATCGCCATCGTGGGAATCGGGCAAGCATTTTTCGTTACCACAGTCGGTTATGCACTAGCGTCGGTCCTGCTTATCTCGCTGAAACTCGCTCGACCAATCCCGAAAGCTGACGGGGACAGTGGCAAGATGCTGGACGGTGCTCGATACATCTTCCGTAATCGACTCTTCTTAGCGGTCATCGGACTATCGTTCTTTACATCAGTGTTCGGTGGTTCTTATCAAGTCTTAATGGTGTTTTTCGCGAATGAGATCTTGGGTGTGGGTGAAGTAGGATTTGGACTCCTCGAAGCCGCGGCAGGTGTTGGCGCGATCCTCGGGACATTATCGATCATTAAGTTTGGCGCTGGGAATTATCGCGGATTTGCAATCCTTGGTGGAGCCGCAGCCTTTGGAATCTCCGTGACGGCTTTCGCTGTTAGCACGTTCATGCCTCTCTCCATGATCACTCTATTCTCAGCAGGATTCGCCTCAGGGATCTATCTGAATGTCGGAATGACAGCTCTTCAACTTCAAGTTCCAGACGAACTGCGAGGCCGAGTGATGGGGATCTGGTCGATGACGTGGTTCCTGTCCTCAGTCGGTGGATTCGTCGCCGGTATGATCGCCGAACTGATCGGCATTCAGCTCACCGTTGCTCTAGGTGGTCTTTCAGTTACAGGATTCGCAGTATTGCTGTTCATACTCGCCGCCGAGCTTCGTTCACTACCCACTACCGACCCCATCGCCTCGACTCATTCAGGTGCCGAGTAACGACCAGCAGCAAGCAGGACTCATGCCGCCACATACGCTGACTAATTTTTCTAATAATCAGAAGCGAAAAGGTAGTCCAGACTCATCCTGATAGATACTATGATCGAAGACGATTCGACGGTACGTTGAGCGTAGCTTCAATTCACCGCGATAATCTATACGAGGCTGATAACCCTGACCGATGAATAGGACACCCACTACGTTGAACTTTAGGTGCCAGACTTGCAGATAGAGATGGTCAGCCCTCTGGGATTCCCACTACCAACCCCACCACGGGAAATAGCCACACACTCCATAATTTGCATACTCAAAGGCCGTTCCACATGAGCAAAAATCTTGTTGTGCGGTTTGCGGGTGAAGGTGGCCAGGGTGTCGTCGGTGGATCTGAAATTCTTGCTGCCGCTGCTGCGTCGGTTGGTTACCACGTTCTCACATTCTCCACATTCCCGTCCCAGATCATGGGAGGCCCTGCTTGGGGACAGGCTCGTATATCTACAGAAGACATCTTGTCATCAGGTGATGAACTTGATGTGCTCGTCGCCCTTAACCGGTACGCATACGACCACAACCTCGAAGAACTCAGTGAGCAAGGGGTCGTTGTCTATAACTCAGAAGAATTTGAAGTCGACGAAGGTGGACGCGCTATCGGTCTGCCAGCTGATCAAATGGCGCGCGATTCCGGAAATCCCCGTGCTGCAAACATGGTCGTAATTGGTGCAGTCGCTCAACTAGCTGGGTTTCCATTGGAATACCTTGAAACATTCGTAACCAAGCGCTTCACACGAGGGCGGCCTGGAGACGACAAAATCATCGAAGGCAATATCGCCGCACTTCATATGGGTGCGCAAGAGGCTGCGAAGACAGGACTTTCGCTCGAAACGTTAGAGGATCCAACTCCGTCATCAGAAGAACGGGTATTGATCAAAGGGTTCGAGGCGGCCGGCTTAGGAGCAATAGCGGCGGGCCTTGACTCTTTCATTGGCTATCCAATCTCTCCGGCAACTACGATGCTGAACTACATGGAAGATTTCCTCAAAGGAGACGACAAGTTCGTCGGACAATCGAGCTCCGAGATCGAATCCATCGCGTCACTTGTTGGAGGTGGTTTTTCCGGCAAGAAAATTATGACTTCGACCGCCGGACCTGGCCTGAGCCTGATGGGTGAAGGGTTAGGACTCGCTTGGATGGCGGAGATCCCACTGGTAGTCGTCGACGTTCAGCGTGGCGGCCCCGCCACTGGCTTACCCACCAAGACAGAACAGTCAGACCTACTCATGGCACTGAACCCAGGCCACGGCGACATGAGCGTTCCTGTGATCGCTCCTGGGACGATCGAAGAAGCGTTTTGGGGTGCAATTGAGGCTGTAAATTGGTCCGAGCGGTATCAAGGACCGGTCATCCTCCTTTCCGAAGCATCGATCGCTGAACGACAACAAGACATCGTTAAACCTGACTTGAGTGCCGTGCGCGTTGAAAACCGCATCGTTTCCGATGGCTCAACAGGTAACGAACGCTACGTAGGATCCGGTGTTGCACCGTTCCCAATACCCGGTGGTCCAGGTGCATACGTTGCGAATGCCTCTGAACACGACGAACAAGGCGACACCACGCACCTGCCCGAGGTTCATATCGAACAAACCCATCGACGTTTCGAAAAATTGAAAGTCTTAGATGGTGGCGACTACGAATCAGAACGGACCGACGCGTCAGTGGCGATAATGCCTTGGGGTGGTTCGAAAGGACCCGCAAGAAGTGCTTACCTAGATCTAATCGCCGATGGAGCAGACGTGGCTTGGTATTACACGATGTATCTCAACCCGTTGCCATCATCACTTTTAGAGGAACTTCGCGCTAAAGATCTGGTGATCGTTCCCGAGCTGAATTACCTCGGACAACTATCGCAGATACTTCGTGCGCAAGGAGTAAATGCTCAGTCGATTAGGCAATACACAGGTTTACCCTTTAAAGTTGCCGATCTCAAAGAGCGACTAACTGCTGAAATTGTCACACATTCTGGAAAGCTGGCTACAGCATGAGTAAACGAAATCCAACTTATGATTTCAAATGGTGTCCCGGATGCGGAGACTTCGGAGTCAAACGAGCGATTGAAGGAGCATTAGTCGAGCGATCCGGAACTCTCTCAGAACCGATCGAAAACTCGGTCATTGTTGCTGGTATCGGCTGTTCCGGAAACCTCGTGCATCTACAAGAAGGGCCGCAGCCGTTCGGAATACATGGTATCCATGGCAGGACTCTACCGATTGCCTATGGCCTGAAATCAAGCCGCCCTGATCTTAATGTGCTGATTGTGTCTGGCGACGGCGACTTCCTTAGCATTGGAGCCGAACACATCGGCCCTCAGGCAAAACGCAATCTTGATGTCACCGTAGTAGTCATGGACAACGGTGTATATGGACTTACTAAGGGACAGGCATCTCCGACGACTGAACTGGAAACGGTCACTACAACCACACCTTATGGAAAGCTTGA
>DKLZ01000019.1 GCA_002455955.1 Dehalococcoidia bacterium UBA6627 | reverse complement strand
GGCGTCGGTTCGGGTGTCGCTGTCAGCTCAGTAACTTGAAGCGCAAGCTCTCTGCCGAGAAATTTTTCGCCATCAGAGACCACTAGGCGAACGCCGTAGAGCCCTGGTGTGCTCGGAGCACGCCAAGTCGCAATGCCACTGGAATCCTCATCTGTCCAACAATTATCGGGCTCTCCTTCGATTACACCACTCAATGCTTCCCAACATGTTGTGAGGTAAGGACCATATGGTCGTTTAACACTGACCGTTTCGCCACCAAGATAGGTCACTAGAGCGTTCCATATCTCTGGCAAGGTGTCATCTGCCTGAGCGTCTGCTATTACTACGCCACCAAGGTCGTACCTCTCAGCCAGATTAAGTCGAAATGCCATCGAGAAAATGTTCTCTATCCAAATCGTGCGTGGACCACCTCGCTCAGAGAAAACAAACGACACTGTTCGAGAGGAAGGATCCCAGCGCAGCCCTGAATTTCCAAGGTCTTTCGCAAGATTAATGGCCGTGAGTGAAACAAGGTCGCCGACTGAGATCTCTTCGTCGATTCCAGCATCGAATCGTGCCGCTCGACCAAGGGCATCGTAAGGCGTAATGGTGCTTACTCCGTTCAAATCACGAATGTGGGACATCCGATCAATTACCAGTGAGACTGCATCCAAATCAACACCTGACGCTTGCTGTGCATCGAGAATGATGGCGAGTTGTTCATAGTAAAAAGATGGGTCATTAGGTGGATTCAGCCAAAGTCCATCAACTGATCTCAGCAGGCCCGACCAATCATAAGCTCCGGTGTCGGCTGTTGCTGGAGACGGGATTCCAACAACAATCCCAAGATTCAATTCGCCAAGCCCTATCGCGAGTTCAGTGACGAATCGAGTGAAATCGGCTCTCCGTGTCCGATCAACGTCAAGATAAGCTAAGTAAAGCCCATCAGCGTCACTATTGCGAACAGCTTCAACAAGATCTCCAACATGGTCAGTCGTCGACGACTCCATCGAGAGGATTTGGTCAAGCAAAGAGGTTGCAGGCTGGTCGACGGTAAAACCAAGATATACCCTGTCAGCGCTGACTCTCGCTGCATCAACTGCATCGGCAACGACATCCAAACTAGGTGATCCATCATCACTAACACTCAGAATTCCCGCTTCAACTGCAACAATCGGTGCGGATACAAGTGCATCCATATCAGGAGCAGTACCTGCTTTCACGATCAACCCTAGAGAGCGGTCAAACGCTACTCGCCGAAGAACGGCTACGTTGTCCGGAATATCTCCTAGCTGCGCCTCCGCTTCAGAACCATTGTTGACTAATCGCGCGTTCGTTAATCGAAGCCAACTACCATCTGTGTAGGTATAGAACGCGATGTTCCGTCTATCTTCCTCCACTTCGCGGAGCTTAATTGTCAACGTCCAGAGATTTTCGTTAGTAAGAGTCGAATCCATCTTGAGATCGTATAAACGACTAACTGCGATCAAACCGTCGTCAACAATCGGCATCTCATTCCGAGCCTGTACTGATAGCCCAGCACTACCTCCATCATCACGACCGAGAATGTTGATCGGCGAAAATATCAGAACCGCAATCACGATCCCAAGTAGTACGATGGCCCCGAGAATTCGAAGCACACTTGAGTCGTCATATTCTGCAAACGATGGCGGCATAGCGGCGTGTGTATCATCATCCGAAATCACTGGCGCTCTAAGTCGCTCATGAGAAACATTTGCCGTACCTGCGAAAGGTGTCCCGGACGGGATCGATAAAGTAGGTAACTCCGGTAAAGACGATGGATCTTTTGGAGGGTCTAATCGCTCTCTCGAAAATACATCCTCGTTACCGGATCCTGACGCACGCCGAGGGGATGATGGTAGCGGAGGTAAAACAACGGCTCGACTAGAATCATTAGTGTCCCCATCGAGCTCTGGTATTTCTTGTGGTTCGAACGATCCTTCGGTCTCATTTTCAGTTGCGTCAGCTTCAATCCACTCGGATCCCGCATCACCCGTATTCTCTTCTTCTTCCGAAAATTCATTTGAATTTCTTCGGTCTTCAGGATCAAAGGGATAAGTCATGACGGCACGACCAACTGAGGAAAGACGGAGATAACAAGCTGCTCTTTACCTCGTACCACAAACAACTCCAATTCAGACGGTATACCTGCTATAGCAACTAGGTTGACAAAAGGGCTCTCAAGGTCGACAGCAATTCCATCGACGCCAACCACAACATCGCCTTGAAGAATACCTGCTCGCTCAGCCGGACTATCCGGAGCTACCTGCACAATAAGTGCTCCACTCGACACAGTTAACTCATCTAACATACCTATCTCTGTCTGGATTTCAGGCATGCTCTCGGGTGTTAGAGGAATATGCTGTGACCACAATCGCTCGATCCCGATACGTGGTCGAGGATTCACGCCTGTAGCAGTGACCGCTTCAACAAACGGACGGAACGAGTTTGAAGAGTGAGCCAAAGTTACGCCATCAATCCGACGACCTTCACTCTCACGAATGACAGTTGTGAGCAGGCCGACCACTTCCCCTCGAAGATTGACTAATGCGCCTCCCGAATCGCCATGATTCACCGCGGCATCGGTCTGCAACATATCGAGGAGTAGTACACCATCGCGCGGGAAAGCATCTTGACGAGCAGA
The DNA here is from genome assembly GCA_002455955.1 of Dehalococcoidia bacterium UBA6627. Lineage (GTDB taxonomy): Bacteria > Chloroflexota > Dehalococcoidia > UBA2979 > UBA2979 > UBA6627. The sequence continues at coordinate 8,452 of DKLZ01000019.1, read as the reverse complement.
AAACACTCCCATCTTAACCTGATTCTCAAACGTGATAAGTCCGCTCGAGATCGCAGCTAGAGGTTCACCGAGTTCGAGCAGATTTGAGTCACCAAACGACGCCTGCATCAGCCCACTAGTATCCGTCATCAAGATTGCTAAGTCCGTGAATGGCGCATCATCTGCAAGTAACTTAGCAGAGCGACGTTCTCCACTCTGGAGTACTACCGTGATCGTCTCCGCACCATCCACAACATGAAAATTTGTGAGGATGTGCCCATCACTTGAAACGACAATCCCAGAACCGAAGTTCTGCCGCACGAAAGATCCCTCTTCACTTTTGGTTATAGGTGCTGATTCAGTCACTATGGTCACAACTGTAGGAACAACGGCAGCGATAGCCTTATGCGATTCTCGAGCAGCCACTTCCGGTGAGACAGTGGTTGTCGGTGCAGGAGAGATGACCGAGAAAACTTCCGGATCGTCATCAAACTGCAAAATCAACAAACCGCCAACCAATCCCCCGATGGTGCCAGTGATGATCACGAGCCCGATGATTACAAATAACCGAGAACTTGAGAAAGACACTATGGTGGCGATGCTCCTGCAAGAGCGGCACTAATTAGCCGAAGTGATGGTTGATACTAACATCCATGCTGTCGTGACTCCGAACAGAACCGACGTCGTAAATTTGATTAAGCATGACCGCTAAGAATCCACCTTAAAAGTAAGTACGATTAGATGAGAACGTGTGTGCTGCATCAACTTGCCGAATCAGGCACTAATTGGCTAGGATTTGGCGTCCGGTTAGCCTCCGTTCAACATTACGAGCGTCGCTAACCGAACCAAATTACTTTTTCAAGTTAACCTAAACGCCCGGATCCGCCGGGCGTTTAGGTTCGGAAACTATGGCAATGAACGAAGAATCAGTATTGCTAACAAAAGAAGGTATCAGCCGGTTAAAGGCTGAGCTCGAGGAACTTGAAACGATCCGCCGCCCAGAAGTTGCTCAAGAGATCCGCGAAGCACAGGAACTGGGCCCCGATCAATTGGACGGCCAATATGAAGATGCTAAGAACCAGCAAGCGTTCCTAGAAGGTCGCATCAATGAAATCGAGCGTATGCTTGAACGTGCACAAGTTATTGACGAAAAGGCAGCTCACAAATCAAAAGAGGTTCGTGTCGGGTCAACTGTGTCAGTAAAACGTACCAAGGGCGGTAAATCTCAGAAATATCTATTAGTCGGTCCCGCGGAGGCAAATCCAGCCGAAGGCCGCATTAGCTACGAGTCCCCCGTGGGCAATGCGCTCGTTGGAAAGAAGCGAGGCGATAAGATTAGGGTGAAAACTCCCGGGGGCGAAATACAGATGCACATTACCGCCATTTCCTGATTAAGGGCATAACGATTTCAATCCAGAAAAAACCCAGGAGACGCACTCAACAAGGTCGATAGCACATCGAAGCTTTCAAAGGCTCTGCCACGTTACCTCTCTTACTCGTACTGTAGACGTACGATGCCTACTGAAGCCGAATTAATCACCCTACGGTCTGAGAAGCGTGACCAATTGCTTCGCAAAGCCGATCCATATCCATCGCGTGTAGAGCGAACACATACTACGGCTGAGGCCATCGCTGCTTTCCAAGCGGCCGGTGAACCTGATCCTGATGAGACAACGAGCGATCCGATCACCGTAACGGTGGTAGGACGTGTGATCAGGCAGCGTGTCATGGGGAAAGCAGCTTTCCTCGATATTCGTGACGGTAGTGGAAAACTCCAACTCCACTACCGCCGCGACGTTCTCGGCGACACATTCGACGATCTCAAGCTCATCGATCTAGGTGATTTCCTTGAAACATCAGGAATGCTGTTTCGAACACGCACGGGTGAAGTAACCCTCACTGTCGTCTCATGGCGCGTAATTTCTAAATCATTACGGCCGCTCCCAGAGAAATGGCACGGACTCAGCGACGTGGAACTTCGATATCGACAGCGCTACCTAGATCTGATCGCGAATGAACGATCCCGTGAAATCGCCGTGACTCGAACAAAAATTTTGCGCGCTATTCGTGAGTTTTACTATCAACACGATTTCTTGGAAGTCGAAACTCCTGTCCTCCAAACAGAGGCTGGCGGAGCTGCAGCGCGTCCTTTTGAGACGCACCATAACGCACTGAACCGTGACCTTGCTCTTCGCATTTCACTCGAACTTCACCTGAAGCGACTACTTGTTGGTGGTTTAGAACGAGTCTTCGAGATTGGACGTGTATTCCGTAACGAAGGAATCTCAACTCACCACAATCCGGAGTTCACACTACTCGAGTCATATGAGTCTTATGCGGATTATGAGGATGTCGCTCTAATGGTCCGCGACCTAATCCAATACGTCGCACGCGAAACAATCGGCACGTTACAAATCGTTCAATCTGACGGTACAGTTGTTGACCTTGAAAACGGTTGGGAGCGAACTACTTATAGAGAAGCTCTCCTGAAAGAAACAGGAATCGACTATGTCGAACATCCTCAGCGTGAAGACATCATAGCGGTATCGAAAGCGCATGGCGTCCCAGTACCAGACGGAGCATCGTGGGCAAGCGTGCTCGATAACTTAATGTCAAACCTCGTAGAACCTACGTTTGTTCAGCCCACCTTTATCTTTGATTACCCCACAGCATTGTCACCATTAGCAAAACGGAAAGACGACGATGCAGAAATCGTGGAACGCTTCGAACTTTTTGTGCTTGGTTACGAGGTCGCAAACGCATATTCGGAACTGAACGACCCGATTGACCAACGCGAACGAATGCAGGAGCAGGCTAAGAAAGTAGCTTCTGGCGACGAAGAAGTAGAAATTGCTGATGAGGATTTCTTACTTGCTCTAGAACACGGCATGCCGCCTGCTGGTGGACTCGGTGTTGGCATCGATAGATTAGTGCAGCTAATCACTGGCGAGCCTTCAATACGAGAAGTGCTGTTATTCCCAGCAATGCGGGGGCAGCTTAACGAAACAACTCCACTACCGTCGGACCGAACTCCACCTAACTCAACCAATGATGCCGATAAAACGGTCAGTCCTTCCGTTTTGAACGAAGGAGATGAGGATTGATCCATGTCGGAATTCGTAACCACCCCTACCGATACTCGTCACCGAAATCTCAGCAAAATACGTGAGGACACTCATATCCATGCTCCCTACACAATTGTCCGAGAAAGACTCTTAGCAATTTCCGAGCATGCCGAATGGCTCAGCAAGCGTTTTCGTAACTACAACGCCAGCGGTCAATCGCTTGCCTTTGAACTTTCTCTAACTGGACGCACCGAGACCGGCCACCTCAATCTAGATGAGAACGACCCTTTCAAAGTGAGCTTCAAACGCGAAAACGAAGAAGGAGAGATCGATGGACTTAACTGGACTATCCATGTCGAAACCAAGCAGGACACCCATCTAACTGTTGAGGCTGTTTTCGAACCACAACTTGGACTACTCGGATCTGTTCTCGAAGCGGTCATGCTTCGACCTCAACGCACTCAGGCACTACGTGACTCAATCTGGAATCTCAAACAAATAATCGAGCATGAATATTCGAAACAACCGATTTCCTGATGCGCACAGGTCCATGTTTGTCGCTCGAAGCGGTCGTCTTCGATATGGATGGGGTACTGGTAGATACAGAACCTCTTCACTACGCGACAGCCTGTGCACTCGTTTCACCAGCGCAGCTTTCTCTAGGCGACTACGAACGATTCATCGGAACAAAAGACCTCGCTTCCTGGCTCCAGAAAACATATGAAATCCCTGAAGATATCGTTCGAAAGCGGTCGTCAGACCTCTTCCTTGCAGAACTCGAAACTAATGGAATCAAGCCGCTACCCGGTATCGCTGATTTGATCGACGCTGCCCTTGCACAGGGGCTTGCCATTGCTGTGGTCACCATGACTCAACCCGACTGGACGGAGGCGACCTTACAAGCGTCAGGCTTGCGCGAGCGCTTCGACGTAATCATTACGCGCAACGACGTAGAGCATGGTAAACCCGCTCCGGACATCTACTTACACGCTGCAAATCGGCTAGGTGCTAACGTCGAATGCTCAATCGCCATCGAAGATTCGATACCAGGCATCAGCTCCGCATCATCGGCTGGGATGCAAGTCGTGCAACTTCGCCAAGCGACATATGTCCCTGAACCTCAATCGGCAGCACACGCGGTACTCGATACTATTGATGAATTCGATCACCGATGGCTTAATCATGGAATCACCTGACGCATATGAATCTATGTCCTGTGGGAGCATTTTGCCGTCACTTGAGTCCATTGCTACGCTCCGCGCGATGAATCGCCACTTCACTGTCACGGGTTTTCTTTCCCATGATGGGCGGACCGCGCTCCACTGGCATCGACTCAAATCTTGGCTCCCTCCTGGTGGCCATATCGAAACTAACGAAAATCCAATCGAGGCAGTGTTGCGGGAAATCATGGAAGAGACCGGTATCAGGGCCGAAATTTTGAATGGCAACGCTCGATTCCCATTTGCAATGCCAGACCAGTTACCACCACCTGTGAATATTGGTATCTATGACCTACCGAATGGCGACGGTGGACTAAGCGAGCATCATCAACATATAGACTTCATATATTTCGCAAAACCAGTAAGTGGACAGGCAATAAATCTCCCGTCAGACGAACACGGATGGTGTTGGGTAACTGAAACTGAACTACGTAATGCGACACCACTCCTGCATGAGGCATCCGGAGCATCACTCACTCCTAACGACGATGTCCGGCTTCAGGGTATCGCCGCGATCGAAGCTGAGCGTTTATCGCGTTCACTCGAACCGAATAGAGGTCCGTAGTGCTCTCTCTACAAACAATTCGTGAACACACCGACGAAGTTCGAAACGCCGTGAATCAGCGCCACACTGAAGCACCAATCGAACAGATCATCGAACTAGATGCAGAACGTAGCCCGCTACTGACTGAAGTCGAAACGATGCGTGCTGACCGAAACCGTGCCGGAAAACTAATCGGCGCGGCTAAAGATTCCGCTGAGCGTCAACGGTTGATCGATGAACAGCGCTCCGTTGCTAGCAAACTCGACGACCTAGAAAAACGCCTCACAGATCTTGACTCAGCGCTCAACAAACTACTGTTAGAAGTACCGAATCTCTTCCATGAAGACGTTCCTCTAGGTGTAGAAGAAAACTCGACTGTTGTGCTGATTGGCAACGGTGCGACAGGTGAGGAACAGCGGATTGATCCACCAGTGCCAATCTCAGAATGGCCTGCTATTGAAGACACCGCATCGGTGAAGCCGCACTGGGATTTGGGAGAAACTCTTGGAATTATCGATTTCAAGAGGTCAGCAAAACTATCAGGCGCACACCTGCCGATGCTATTGGGAGACGGTGCTCGATTACAGCGAGCTTTGATCTCGTGGATGCTAGACCAGCATCGAAAGCGCGGTTATCAAGAAGTATACCCGCCAGCTATGGTCACTCGAGATGCTCTAGTAGGTACAGGTCAGCTACCGAAATTCGCAGACACGATGTTCGAGACCACGAATGGTCGCTGGCTGATTCCAACTGCTGAAGTGCCGGTAACAAATATGTATCGGGACGAGATTCTCGAAAGTTCTGATTTGCCTATTCATCATGCGGCTTACAGCCCTTGCTTCCGAAACGAACAGTTCAGTGCTGGTAGCTCATCCCGTGGAGTCAAGCGTCTCTACCAGTTCGACAAGGTAGAAATGGTTCGCTTTGAGCGCCCTGATGACTCATGGGAAGCACTCGATCAACTACTTGATGATGCACTCAAACTGTTACGTGAGCTGAAGCTAAGCTACCGCGTATTGCGCTTGGCAACCGGTGACCTAACTTTTGCATCGGCAATGACGTATGACATTGAGACTTGGGCGCCAGGCGATCAGGAATGGCTCGAGGTGTCGAGTGTCTCGAATTTTTTGGACTTCCAAGCTCGCCGAGCAAACTTACGTTTCCGAACCGAAGATGGCGACATCGAGTACTTACATACATTGAACGGAAGCGGATTCGCTCTACCAAGATTGCTTGCAACTATCCTCGAGCAATACCAGCTTAATGATGGAAGTGTAGAAGTTCCCTTGCCACTGCGTCCCTACCTCGGAGGCCAGGAGAGAATTGACCCTGCTTAGCATCTAGACTTCTATCAACTACTCATAGCTCAAGCCTATGAATCCAAATGGCCGGTTAGCCCAGCTATTCACAGTTGACATGGTAAGTACATTTGTTCTACATTTACATCTGTTCGGAACGTACAAATGTTCTTATTAGAGGAACTTGGGAAACGCTGTGGCAGGGGGTAAACGATGCTCTTCGTACTGATCATAGGAATCATGGTTGGTTCGGCAGCCGTACTGCTACTACAGCAATGGGCCCATGATGGAATGCAATCTTCATCGACTGCTCTATCCCCTAAGAGATTTCCACTACTGGGGCATCGATACAATCATGGTCAACGCTCGCTCCAGCGCCGGTATCACTCGATCGAACGCTGAAATAAATTTCCATCCGTAACGCCAGTGCCGAATTAATCCTCTCAAGATCGATGAGTGCACTTTATTTCATCGCACAGATCGATAAACTCCAACTGTGTCTAAACGACCACTCGCAGCCAATATGCTCATCGACGCTCTCACTGAGTTTTCACGAGTCATTGATGCATTACCTGCACCTGGACGTGGTGGTGCCATCGGACGCTTGAACCCTGGAATAGTGACTCTGCTGCATATCACACGCGACGTGGAAACCCTTCGCAGCACTGTTACTGACGAAGAAATCCACCCATGGTTCAAAGAACAACTTGCGAAGGACAAAACTCTATCCTTTGAAGACGCAATCAAAATATTCGAAGGCGTGAGCAACAGAATGATCGCGTACCTCGAAATGATGACTCCAGCAGATATGGAACACGATTCAGTGCCATTAGGAATACAAGAGAACGCTAAACTCGACCTCGCAGACACAAATATCGAGTACCACGTAGCACAAACCGCAGCTCATTTATTTGTGCATATGGGAGAACTTTCAGCACTTGCCTCGTTGGTTGGAGCACCTGACCTTGGGCTACCAGGCGCGATGATCGCTACAAGCGGAGACTAAATGTGGCTAACGAAGAGAAGGACGCACGAATTGAAACTGGCTCGATCTATGACCCACCTGATGTTCCTTACTTCCGGTACCTAGTATCTCGCCGCTGGCCTTCCGGGATAACCCGTGACGCAATCGATCAATGGGATCGAGAGTTAGCACCAAGCACGTTGCTACTCGACGCATGGAGGGCAGGTGATATAGACGATACCGCCTTCGAGGCGCGCTACGAGACTGAACTCAACGAGCATCCAGGCTTACTGAAATGGGCAGTGAACGCTGCCACGAACGGCATCGTCCTTGTTGACGATGCCGTTGACGAGCTCGCACCACGGAATATCCTCGCCTCTATCATCAGAAGATGCCTCTCCCAGATGCAGGATCCCACGTCAGATCGAATGTGATCCTGTGACAACGATTAAGCGCAATATCTGACGTGTACCTTAAGATTGTAAGTTCATGGTTCAGTAAGCTAGGTTCTATTAACGACCTAACTTAATTGAATGCTTCACAATTCACATGAACATCTGAGAGCGCAGACTAGTTAAGTTCGAGTACCTTCATACCTTGCGGTAGTCGACGCCACGTTCGAATTTCAGCATTCTTAATACCTGCTGCCTTCACGTAGTCGCGCGCAGTCGATGCCATTCCCGATGGGACATACAGCAACAATGGTGCATCGCGCGTCTCAAGGCGAGCCCATACGTACTCTGCGAGTTCACGAGTCAGCGTCTCCGTCGACTCTACCTGAGCAATTAGTTTCGGCCGGCCGCCAGGTTTATCCAACACAACTATGTCTGGCAGGAGTTTTTCGATCCCACCCTGAACCTGAATCGCCATTTGAGGCTCCGGCAGATTCACATAGGTCTGCAACTCTGGATTCTCTTCGTTCGGGAATGCGAAGCGATCACGAGCAATCTGGTTGACGATCTTGGTTAATTCAGCACGCCGCGATTCCTCACCACGACGCCAATCAAGGTCACCTTCGCGCCAACTCGATGTTCGGCGGGGTCGCGTTGCAGCGAATCGACTCAATGCCGACCATTGACTCACAACAAAAATTAGAACAAAAACCACACCCATCGGCACACCAATAAATACCGTTGCGCCCACTGATACATCGGCAACGGTGATCGCAGCTGGCCCCGGGAATACCCACATCGCGAAGAAAATCGCGGAAAAGAGTGCCACTGCAACGAAACCAACAGGAGACGGATGATATGCGCTTGCAGCCGATCGGAATCCCTCAGTGCCTGCTACTTGGCGGAACGGATCAGTCTCTTCTTGTTCTAGTTCCGATTCAGACGCATCACCATCCGTTGTACTTTCTGCAGGAGCTTCCGCTGCAGGAG
>DKLZ01000060.1 GCA_002455955.1 Dehalococcoidia bacterium UBA6627 | reverse complement strand
TCCACTGCTCTACCACTGAGCTACGGGCCCACGAGCAGTGTTTCAGGGAACTCTTTCGCTGACAAACTCATTCTAGAGTTCTCAGATCTGCTGAGGGCTGCAATGTGCCTAACAGATCGCCTGTGAACTTCGCACCGATAGCGAGTTACTCTTGAAATTCACCTAGTGTTAGCTCCTAGGTGATCGTTGACTGCCGGGGGCTATTTCGGAAATCAAACCAGCAGCGGAGCCAGTAGTTTCTATGCTTTTGATTCGGTCCCTTGACCGCGCTGGCGCAACCAGCGGTTTTGGGTTCCAGATTGGTCCGCGACAAATTCCCGTGTGGCCCCACAGGTTTTGCAGACGCCTTTGCTTGCTTTTGCACTAGGGGCAGGGAGCATCCAGTGGTGGACGCATTCCTTGGTTGAAGATTGTTGTTTCGTCATCGTCTGCTCCGTCCAGCTCGTTGATCACCCGAAATCGCTACTGCTCTTAAGACGTCACGATCATTGTCACGTCGGCAGGAGCCTCGTGGAAAGCATTAACCGTCGGAAAGTAAACCCGCCGCTCAATCAGAGTTCACTCGGAGAAACGAGGAAGCTCTCGTCGAGATGGGAGCTCGACTAACATGCTCACTTTCCGATCGAAGTAAGCCTGTTATGAACACCATACTCGCTTGAGCGATCCTGTGCTTGTTTATGGACTGAAAAGATCTTCAAGCTTCAATTCGGAATGACCAATCTTGTTGTCGATGCGCACGTATGCACCACTCGAACAGCAATGTTCAGTCATTGGAAGGGCCTTCTTGTTCGCGGAAGGAGGCTAGTTCGGGTACATTTTTCTGCATCGGACAGCTGCATAGTTGATCGATACTCGAAGAGCTACGTTGAAGCGTTGGAGTGAACACCTTGACAGAATCGATCCGTCCGGACGTGGATACACGCTTTTTAGACTTCGCTGAGCGTTCGATTGCCGGTGAATTATTGACTCACGAAGAAGCATTAGCGGTCCTTCAAACCCCGGACAGTGAGATCTTAGGATTGCTTGATGCTGCTTATCGCGTACGGCAGAAATTCTGCGGTAATCGAGTACATCTGCACATGTTGATGAACGCGAAAAGCGGAGCCTGCCAAGAAGATTGCGGTTATTGCTCTCAATCAAAAGTATCAACTGCCGATATTGACATTTATCCAATGGTTGATGAAGAGCAAATGCTTGAAGGAGCACGGCGTGCTCGCGCAGCGAAGGCAGGCCGCTTCTGCCTAGTCATTGCAACGCGCGGACCATCCTGGCCAGATGTGAAACGACTCAGCAATGCCGTTCGCCGAATTCGCGAAGAAGTACAAATTCCCGTATGTGTATCGACCGGCTTGTTAACAGACGAGAAGGCAGCTGCCTTGAAAGACGCGGGAGTCTCACGATTCAATCACAATCTAAACACTAGTGAGCGCTTCTTCGATGACATCACGACTACGCATACATATCAAGATCGGATCGATACGCTCGCGGCTGCACGGCGAGCAGGTTTAAGCCTTTGCACAGGAGCACTATTTGGCATGGGTGAAACCGACGACGATGTTGTCGACGTGCTGACAGAACTTCGCGGACTGGAAGTTGAGTCAATACCAATAAACTTCTTGCACCCAATTGCAGGAACTCCACTTGAAGGAGTGAGTCACCTGAAGCCCTACGACTGCCTGCGTATTTTATGCCTAGCCCGATTCCTGCACCCGAAGCAAGAAATTCGCGTCGCCGGTGGCCGTGAACTGCACTTGCGCTCTTTACAGGCCATGTCCCTCTACGCGGCAAATTCGATTTTCGTTGAGGGGTATTTAACGACACCCGGGCAGCAAGCCGATTTAGCGTGGCAGATGATCGAAGACATGGGCTTTGAAATAGAAGAACACTTCGACGAACTCGATCCCACTACAGCCGGTGAGCTAACAGCATCGGAACCTCCACGACAGGTACCTGTGCAAATCTAAATCAATCCTGTAACCGGGAGCGATCATTGTTCACAGTTTTGTCCGTAACGGGAGAAGACCGAATGAACCGCTACAACCCATTAGCGTCAGAACACCCCAAGCGCGTTTTGCCGGAATACAACACTGGTCGCTCTGCTGATGCCTGATCAACTTTCAGAACCCGGACCAGAAGAGGATTACCACGTCTGGCATCCCTTTACGCAAATGGGCCGTTTTGATCGTGAGCCGCAGCTCGTGATCGACCGAGCAGAAGGGAATGTGTTAATCGCTCAGGATGGTCGTGAGTACATCGATGGTGTCGCATCAATGTGGGCGATCGTTCATGGTCACGGGCATCCACACATCGTCAACGCAATTCAGGAACAAGCCGCGAAACTACAGCACAGTACATTGCTAGGCGTTGCTCATCAGCCTGTAATCGATCTCGCCGATCGCCTTGCAGCTTTGCTACCTGCAGACCTTGACCATGTCTTTTTCAGTGAAAATGGCGCAAGTGCGATTGAAGTCGCCTTGAAAATGGCGATCCAATTCTGGGTGAACGAAGGTTTCCCTGATCGCAAACGGATTGTCGCGATGGAAGACGCTTACCATGGAGACACGATCGGTGCAGTGAGTGTGGGTGGCAGTGGGCCATTCCGCGATGTTTACGAGCCTCTTCTGTTTGAACCATTGCGGTTCCCTAATCCTTACCATTACCGCTCTTCTGAATGCGCTGGCGCAGATAATTGCACCTGTGTTGACCAACTTGGTGAGGTCCTTAAGGAACATCAAAACGAAGTCGCCGCAGTAATCATTGAACCGCGCGTGCAAGGTGCAGGCGGAATGATCGTCGCCCCTGAGGGCCACATTGCTCGCATCAGACGACTTTGTGACGAGTACGATGTGTTGCTGATCGCAGACGAAATAGCAACAGGTTTCGGAAAAACGGGAGAGATGTTTGCGTGTGATCTGGAGGGCGTCGTTCCTGACATGAGCGTACTTGGCAAAGGTATCACCGGTGGATACTTACCCTTGTCTGCAACGATCACCAACAAACGGATCTATAAATCGTTCTACGATGCCGCCGATGATGCAAAAAAACTCTTTCACGGACACACGTATGCCGGAAACCCGATCTGCTGTGCGGCAGCGCTTGCAAATTTAGATGTCTTTGAGTCCGAAGACATCTTGAAACAAGTTCGTGGGAAGGCAGATTTCCTAGCTGCTCAACTTTCAGAACGACTCGGAGATCATCCACTGGTAGGGGAAATTCGACAGCAGGGGTTAATGGTTGGCATTGAACTGGTATCTGACCGTGAAACGAAGCAGGCATTGCCGCGTGAGGCGATGGCTGGCTGGAACGTGTGCTTAGCTGCGCGCGACCGAGGTGTATTCGTGCGTCCACTTGGCGACACAGTGGTGGTCATGCCACCACTGGCAATTGAGACCGCGCAACTAGAACAGATCTGTGGGGCAGTGACATATGGCATTGATAAAATCGACGAATCAGACCACACCTAGAGATATCTCTAAATGGGTTGAAGGATTTGAAAACGAGCTAGAAAAGCTCGATTCCCTAGCACTTCAACGGCGGATCGTTACACCCAACAGCGGTCAGGGACGGCTCATCGAACTCGATGACGAAACTCTGATTAATTTTACTTCGAACAACTATTTAGGATTATCGACAGATCCTCGAGTGGTCGCTGGCGCGGTCTCCGCAACTAGAGAATATGGAGCGAGTGTTTCGGCAGCTCGATTGCTATGCGGCTCCACCCCTCTGCACGAAGAATTAGAACGGCGTCTCGCCGCCCTGAAGGGAAGAGAAGCTTGCCTTCTATACAGCGCCGGTTATTTGGCCAACATTGGAGTTTTAGCAGCCCTCGCTGCCGAAGGTGACGTCATCTTCAGCGATGAATTAAACCATGCGTCGATTATCGATGGATGCCGTCTCTCACGTGCAGATTCCAAGATATATCGCCATCGCGACCTTAATGATCTCGAGGAACAGCTCGCGACAACCGACGCAAATCGCCGAATAATCGTGACGGAAACCGTTTTCAGTATGGACGGGGACATCGCCCCTTTACCTGCGTTGCTAAACCTTGCCGAGCGTTACGATGCTGCTGTAATGATCGATGAAGCTCACGCGACGGGAGTTCTCGGAAGAAACGGCTCTGGAGCTTTCAGCCATTTCGATATCGATATATCTGACACCTCAGTTCCGGTGGTGATAGTCGGAACACTATCGAAAGCAATCGGTTCAATTGGAGGATTCGTTGCCGCCGATGAGGCAATTATTGCCTATCTTGTGAATCGCTCAAGAGCTTTCATCTTCAACACAGCACTTCCACCTTCGGCCGTGGGTGCAGCCCTCGCTTCTCTCGACATTATCGAGTCGGAAAGCCAACTGCAGACTCATGTCCAAAGCCTTGCTGTGAGACTACGTAACGGGCTGGAAGCGAAAGGGTACACAACAGCTCCATCCGAGACTCAAATCATACCGATGATGCTTGGTGAAGCTGAGAAAGCATTAACCATGGAGCAAGAACTCAGAGCAAAAGGAATTCTTGCTCGAGCAATTCGACCACCAACCGTTCCACCAGGTGGATCGAGAATCAGATTCAATCTGTCGGCAACTCATCGGGAAGCAGACGTGGATCAGGCATTGGCAGCGATTCGAAGCGCGATGTGACAAAGCAGACCAGCGCATATTTTGTTACTGGCACAGATACCGACGTCGGCAAAACAGTCGCGACAGCATGGCTAGCATCAGAATTAGCTCTACATTCACGTACTGCTGTAGTGAAGCCCTTGCAAACAGGAACGACTACGCCAGATGTTGATGGAGACGAAGCGTTCTATCGTCAGCATCTGAATAGCACTGTCACCTTGAAAACTATCCGGTCACTACCAGAACCACTAGCACCTTCGATAGCCGCGCAACGGATCGGCGAAAGTATTGAATTAGCTCCGGTTGTGGAACAATGCGAAACGATAATTCGAGATCATGATGTAACACTCGTCGAAGGTGCCGGAGGATTACTCGTCACGATCAATGAACGAGAGGACATGGCTGCGTTAGCACTCGCGCTCAAAGCTCCACTCGTCGTAGCAATCAGGCCGGCGCTCGGAACGTTGAATCATACGATGTTGACGATTGAAGCCGCCCAGCGGCGAGGCCTCAAAGTTGATCTTCTGGTGTGCTCGGGATTCCCTGATGATGCCGGCGTAGTAGAACTTGAAAATCTTCGCTTTTTGCGAGACGTTTTCCCATCACTACCGCTTGTTGTATTGCGCATGGGTGACCTGATACGCGGTGGGCTGAAGGAACTACAGCCGCGCATTCTCGGACCAAAACCTCGCTTGCTTACGAACTGCGACATTCCAATGTTTCACTTCGATTCTCGACACATGAAAAGATAGAAATAATTAGCCGACACTGGGCTAGGCGACCTGAATCTTCAGATGTAGAAGTTTCTGGCGCGTCAGAGCGAGAAGCTACGTCGTTGCTGAGTCGGTAGCGATTGTGAGATCACCGTCAGTATTCACAACGAACAGCGTCCGATAATCGTACCCCTGGCGGAGCCAGTTGGCGTCGGGGTCTTGACGATCCGCTACCAAAAGAACTCCGGCAACCGTTGCTCCTGCCGCTTCGACAGCGTCAAGAGCAACACGAATAGACCCACCCGTGGTCAGAGCGTCTTCTACAACAAGTGCTCGCCTCCCGGGACCTAAGATTTCTGTTCCGTCTTCCCCGAGGCTTTGAAAGACAGCAGATTCTGTTCCGTGCTTCTTTTTCTCACTCCGGACATAAAACGTATCAATTTCTCGATTCCGCTCCAGCGCAGAAATTACCGACATCTGCTCTACAAGTGGAACGGCACCGACTGCCGGGCCACCTAGCACTTCGAAATCAATTCCTTCGGCTAGGTCCCATAGAGCGCGAGCGAGGTCCAGCTTCGTTGCTCCAGCCAACATTCCCGCCTTGCCGTTGTAGTAGTATTGACTCCTCTTTCCGGACGCAAGAATGAAATCTCCGCGAAGGATGCAACGAGCCTCGAGACTATGCCGTAAAGCTTCTAACTTTTCGATCTCCACGCTGCGCCCTTCTTAAAGTAAAACCGAACTAATGAGTCGCCGAAGGCTGAATTTTTACCGGCATGACATGTCGATGATGGTCAACAAATCCGAGTTTATCCAGTGGCCAATAACTAAAATATGCACGGCCGATAATTAGATTCTTTGGCAACATTCCCCAAGACCGAGAGTCAAAGGAATTTTGCCTGTTATCCCCAAGCACGTAGAGCATTCCTTCAGGTACAACGAATTCAGGAAGATCATCAGCAGCCGTGAAGCGAATATAGGGCTCGTCCAATGGGATACCATCGACGATAGCCTCTCCATCACGAATCTCAATCCTCTGGCCTTCATTTGCGATGACCCGCTTAATAAAGTCACGACTGTGGTCACGGGGATATCGGAATACCACTACATCACCCTGCGTCGGTGAGCCGAATGGTTTCCATTCATCACTCTCGACACCGGGCATCCATGAAACATCCAATGAAAGGTATGCCAATCGATTGACTATCAACAGCTGATTGCTTTCGAATCCTGGCTCCATCGAATTACCATCGACGATGAAATTTTGTGCGACTCCACGCACTGCTATGAAAATAAATACCGCTAACGCTATGACCTCTAACATCTCCGAAAGTTGTGGCAGGCTTCATGGAAAATATCGCTTAACAGGAGTGACGAGACCGGTTGACTCTGACGCTCCACTCGCGTCAGAGTCCCGTAGGTTTGACGACCAAGAGTTAAATACGTCACTTTCGGAAACTTCGTCGCTTGGAGAGGATTGCTCCATTGGTCAAGTATAGATCATGGGTGCTGCTCGTCCTTAGAAAGAGTTAGTCTTGACGACTCTCAATGTTAAAGAGCGTGGACAGCGCTTGATATGTAAGGGAAGCTCTCACTATGTCAGACCTAAAGTCGCTGAGTGTAATGAGCGCTACGGTGATCGCCCTTACAATCATGGTCCTTGCGATGATCGTGGTGCTCGACGACGCAGAGCCTCAGATCAATGTCGGAGATAAGCAATCGGGCGGCATCACGGTAACAGGGCGTGGTTCGGTTTCTGCTACACCAGATGTAGCCCAGATCGATATCGGGATTGAAGTATCAGCCAAGACGGTAGCGGATTCGCGCCAACGAGCTGCTCGCGCGATGACTGCAGTGATGAACGTCCTTGATGACGAAGGTGTCGAAGAAACGGATATTCAAACACGCTCTTTTAGTATTTATCCGCGTTATAGCTACCCGGAAGGGAAACCGGCAGTAATCACCGGTTTTGTAGTTAACAATCAAGTGACGGTCAAGGTGCGAAAGATTGATAATGTTTCGACCGTCATCGATCGTGCAACCCAAGCTGGTGGCGATATGGTTCGTATGAATGGAATTTCATTCATTGTCGACAAGCAAGAGCAGTTCTTAAACGAAGCACGCGAGGAAGCGATTACTGATGCGCGCAAAAAAGCACAAGTGCTTGCCGATGCTGCTGGTATCAAACTCGGCAACGTTCGTACCATTAACGAGACAACTACATTCGGTGGTGAAGCACGATTCGGAATTGCGGAAGCTGCTTTCGACACTCGCGCAAAATCCCCTATATCGCCGGGCGAACAGGAACTGACCGTGAATGTGTCTGTGGTCTATGAAGTGAAGTAACTAAAGTGACCGACCTTCTAACCCTCTTAGCGCGTCACCCTCGAACGATCCTGACAACAAACCCTACCCCGATTGAGCCAGCTGTTCGCCTTGGCAGCCACCTCGGATTAAACCTTCTAATCAAACGTGACGACCTCACAAGCATCCCGTTCGGTGGGAATAAAGTTCGGCAACTCGAATTCTATTTCGGCGCAGCACAGCAGAAAGGTGCTGACACCGTACTTATCACAGGCGCGGTACAGTCGAACTATGGGCGCACTGTGGCAGCAATAGCGGCTCGTCTTGGGATGGAAGCGCACATACAACTCGAAGAACGAGTTCCCGCAATGGATGCCCAGTACTACCGATCAGGAAACGTCCTTCTAGAAGACCTGACCGGTGCTATCCGGCATACATACCCGCGAGGTGACGACGAAGCGGGAGCAGACGCATCTTTGTATAACTTGAGCTCTAATCTGGTAAATAAAGGCCGACGTCCCTACGTCATACCGCTCGGACCAGACAACCCGCCAATCGGTGCTCTTGGTTACGTCGCGGCAGCAGTCGAAATAATCGAACAGATTTCACACTTACCTATATCGATCGATGCGATCGTGTTGCCATCGGGAAGCGCCATGACTCACTCAGGTCTACTCGTTGGCCTAAGAGCGGCCGGACAAAGCATCCCGATTTACGGGGTCTGTGTCAGGCGTCCCGCCTCAGAACAACGCGAACGTGTCCTCAACACGTGCCGGGCGCTTACTAAACTCCTTGGAATCGACATACCGATCCACGGAGATGACATAAATGTCGATGACGACGCATTAGCTCCTGGTTACGGGCGCCTGAACAACAAGGTATTTGAGGCGATCAGCATAACCGCCAGTACCGAAGCGCTTTACCTGGACCCTGTTTATACGGGGCGAACGATGGCAGGACTGATACACCTCGCTAAATCGAACGTTCTAAGTTCTGGATCGTCCGTCCTATTTCTTCACACGGGTGGAACGCCAGCATTATTCGCATATGGAACGGAACTTCGGAGTCGTTTGAATGAGATTCAGTTCGGTGCTTGAAATACCCTCACCACGGATCATTAATAATCGGATATCACTAAATTAAGAACGAACCTGCTACAAGCAGAATAAGGCCTCGATTGCTTTAAAGAACGGAAGAATCATGCTGAATAGTTACCCACCAACCGCTCTTCAATTTGATCCTCTTCCCGAATGGGAAAAATTACCTTCCGGCATGCGCTTGCACGAAACACCAGGTGTTAGCGTCGCCGCGGACGACACCGTCTATCTTCTGACACGTAATACCGACAATCCCGTTATCGTCCTCGATCAGGATGGCAACTTTCTGCGAACCTTCGGTGCAGGCACGTTTACGAATCGCACGCACGCGATCCTTGCGGCACATGACGGTTTCATTTACTGCGCTGATGATGGCGCTCACACGATCACCAAATGGACCGATACTGGCGAGCTGCTTTTAACCATCGGAACACCCGGTGTCGCTGCGAAAAAGTTCTCGGGAGACCCATTCAATCGTCCCACTGACATGGCTGTTGCAGCGGATGGCAGCATCTTTATCAGTGATGGTTACGGTAATGCACGGATACATAAGTATTCATCAGAAGGAGAGCTGTTGTTCTCATGGGGCGAACCCGGTATCGACCCGGGCCAGTTCATGTGCCCACATAATCTTTGCCTGATCAATGACAAGATATATGTTGCAGATCGAGAAGCTTTACGGATCCAAGTCTTCGATTTGAATGGTGCGCACATCGCGACCTGGAATAACGTGCATCGTCCTTGTGGAGTCAGTGCAGGCCCTGACGGCAATATCTACGTCGGTGAGCTCAATGGAGTTCCGTTGATGGAAGGTGCAGTCGGCATAGGTCATCGAATCTCCGTTTTCGATCAAGGGGGGAATTTACTCGGTCGTTATGGAGATCATCAAGAAGGAGAGGCGCCGGGACAATTCATTGCACCCCACAGTATCGCGGTCGATTCTCGAGGTGATGTATATGTGGGTGAAGTCTCGTACACGATCCGGGGTAGCCATCTTCAACCTCCGAGAGAGCTGAAAAGCTTGAAGAAGATGCGTAACATTAACTAGGCACGCGTTCATAATGCACCACTAGCGAAACCATAGAGCCACTCACGCTAGCAGTGATACTCTCATTCTGTGGATCGAACTTAATCTATAAGACTCGCTTAAGCTTGAGGAGACCTGTGGTACTTAGTGACCGATCTATCGCCGAGGCTCTTTCGACAGGCAGACTGGTTGTCGATCCAATTGGTGAGGATGCCGTACAACCCGCATCGCTTGATATCCGCCTTGATCGTCATTTTCGCGTGTTCTTAAACCATCGAGAAGCTTTCATCGATGTGCGAAAGGCGGCTGAAGATCTTACGGAAGCTCACGAGATCGAGGAAGATGAGCCGTTCGTTCTTCATCCAGGTGAATTCGTTCTCGGTTCAACTCTAGAATCGGTTGAACTGGCAGATGATCTTGTAGCTCGAGTAGAAGGGAAGTCATCTTTAGGCCGACTCGGATTACTCGTTCATGCGACAGCAGGTTATGTCGATCCGGGTTGGCGAGGGCATCTGACACTAGAACTATCTAATGTGTCGACACTGCCTATACGTTTGTATTACCAAATGAAGATCGGCCAATTGTCTTTCCAGAACTTAACTACATCTGCCGATCGCCCCTACGGACATCCGAGCCTTAAGTCTCGCTATCAAGGACAACACCTTCCGACTGCTAGTCGTATCCACCGCGACTACGAGTCAGGTGCCTAACGAGACACCATGCCATCCTCTTACATGGCAGCTGCACTAGATGAAGCACATAGTGCCCTTGGCACTACTTCTCCAAATCCCGCTGTTGGTGCTGTCGTAGTTGTTAACGACGAAATTATTGCATGCGGAAGAACTCAGCCTGTAGGTGGCCCTCACGCTGAAGTGATGGCGCTTCGTGCTGCAGGCATCCGGGCACGGGGTGCCGATCTCTATTCCACACTAGAACCCTGTGTACATCAGGGTCGGACCCCGCCTTGTGTGGATGCCCTTATCTCCGCAGGTGTCCGTTCTGTAACCTACGCTGTGCGTGACCCGTACCCTAAAGTAGATGGACGTGGGCACACTCAATTGGAAGCTGCAGGTGTTGTTGTTCATGCTGGTGATGGACAAGCAGAATCGCGCGAACTCTTAGCGGGATATCTGAAATATCAACAGACTGGACTACCACTGGTAGCCATGAAATATGCGTCATCTCTAGATGGAAGAATCGCTGCTGCATCAGGCGATTCAAAATGGATATCCGGACCGGAAGCGTTGTTGTGGTCGCATAATGAACGCATCAAACTTGATGCCATCGTCGTTGGGTCGGAAACAGTAATCACTGACGATCCAGAGCTAACCGCCCGGCCGGGTAATCCAGCTGGGCCGGTTGATCCAACTGTGCAGCAGCCACTCAGAGTTGTAGTCGATTCACGCGGCCGGATTCCAAGTACGGCGCGTGTACTTCAAGGACTTTCTCCGACATTAATAGCAACAAGTGCAGCATCCAACGAAAGCTGGCGTAGAGATATAGCTGCTACGGGCGCTGAAATAATGGTCTTTGACACTCGGGAAGGGGTCGACAAGGCTTTACATGTCGATCTTACAGCCCTGATAGAAGAATGTGGCCGACGAGGGATGCTCGAAGTTCTTTTTGAGGGTGGCAGTGCGTTGTTGGGATCTCTTTTCGACCAGCGCCTCATAGATCGTGTGTACGCCATTGTGTCACCGATAATTGTGGGAGCAGTTGACGCACCTGCTCCGGTCGCGGGAATCGGTGCGTTTCGAATGGCAAACGCTGTCCCCGTGCGTGACCTGACGATTACGCAACTCGGTCACGACACATTGTTTACCGGACAGCCAGATTGGGAAATCGCAGCAAGAGATAATCAATCCGAGGCGAGGTAAGTCCGCTATGTTCACTGGAATCGTTGAAGAGGTCGGGACTGTACATTCGCACCAGAATGGAACACTTGCGATTAGATGCGATCGGATTCGTGAGGATGCTGCGCTCGGTGACTCAATCGCGATTAATGGGGTAGATCTAACCATTAGTACGATAGCGGATACTACCTTGTCCTTTGATGTAATGACTGAAACCTATCGACGAGCAAATCTTACTGAACTGGCCAGTGGTGATGCTGTCAATCTAGAACGGTCGGTAAGTGCGTCAACTCGATTATCGGGGCATATAGTCCGCGGCGTTGTTGAAACTACATGCACACTTGATAGCTTTACACCTGAAGGGGAAGCATTGATCGCTCGTTATCTGGTTGAACCAGAATTTCTAAAATTCATCGTGATGAAAGGACCAGTCGCGATTGATGGAGTT
>DKLZ01000061.1 GCA_002455955.1 Dehalococcoidia bacterium UBA6627 | reverse complement strand
GTACGGATCACAGCTCTGCATTCAAGGGCTCAACATAACGTCTGCGATGTGGGGTGTACCACTTCGAGGCCTGACTAGTGACGAAGATCGGGCTCCTCATTGGTCACGATACCTATGTAAAGACGGAGAATATCTGCTAGTTGGAGGAGGGCAACCTGCAAAATGGTGGAGTGAATTTTGCGAAGTTATGGGAGCGCCAGAACTCGGAGAAGGTGACGCACCCGAACATCTCCGTAGCGAAACAAACAAAGTGCGTCGCGCTCGCCTGCAAGAAATTTTCCTGACCAGATCCCGTGATGAATGGCTGTCAGTCTTACAACCACGATTCTTTGTGCAACCTATCGCTAACTACCTTGAAATCGCTGAAGACGAACAATCCTGGGAAAATGGATATCTCACAAATATGCCTGATCCTCGAGACCCTGAAGGCTCTGTGCTGCCTACTGTTGGACCACCAGTTCGCCTAAGCCGCACACCAGCTTCACTCCGCGCACCAGCCCCCGAATTCGGACAACACACTGAAGAAGTGCTACTCGAGTCCGGATTTAATTGGAACCAAATTTCGGACCTTCGGGAAGCAGGAGCATTCGGTGACTTATCTGATGTTTCTGGATAACTGAGCTGCCCTGTAGAAGAACTTGGCATAAGTGAAGAGCGTTTTCAAGACTATTCGATATCGTCAGTAATTGCAGATGACGGTGAAGCAATAACCTGATCGGGAACAAAAACCCTCAACATCACGACACTCCGAATCAAAATCGAATCTAGTCTTCGTTCACATAGCGTTCCCCGCGCTATAATCCAATCGCCGGGTGTACGGACTCACGTCGGCGTGCAAGGGGGTGTTCTGATGGTCGCTGGATACTCGGAGATCGCAAAAGACATGCAGGCGCTTAAGGCGCACCCAAATATCGATGACTATGAATCTCAACGAGAAAATTGGAACTGGGACAGCATATGGGCTGAATTGGATACACCGAATGGACTAATAAATCAGGCACATGAATGCATCGACCGACATGCCCTTGGCGAGCGCGCTGAGAAATTGGCCATGATCTGGCAGTCCGCGAGTGGTGAAATCGAAAATTACACATACGCTGACATGAAGCGCGAAACAGACAAGGTGGCCAACGCCTTTCGAAGCGCAGGTATAGAAAAGGCTGATCGAGTCTTCTTCCTTAGTGACCGCATCCCCGAACTCTATTTCGGGGTCTTCGGAGCATTAAAACTCGGTGCAATCGCTGCACCACTATTTTCTGCATTTGGACCAGAGCCGATCAAGGAACGTGTGCAACGGGCAGAAGGCAAGGTGATCGTAACTACACCCAAGCTACTCGCAAAGGTAAACGCAGTGCGCGATGAGTTGCCGAGCCTTGAGACAGTAATCGTGATCGATCATCGCGAAGGTACCGAAGTCGACGATCGTGATGTTGCATGGTCTGCAATCGTACCTAACGCATCAGAAGAATTCACTATCGAACAAACGGGAGCTGAAGACTGGTCAATTATGCATTTTACGAGTGGCACAACAGGGCTACCCAAAGGTGCAGCCCATGTACACAACACGGTAGTAAGCCACTACGCAACCGGAAAATATGTGCTCGATTTTCATGACGACGACATTTATTGGTGCACTGCAGACCCGGGTTGGGTTACGGGCACTTCGTATGGAATGTTCGCCCCTTGGAGTAACGGAATTACACAGGTAATCGACGAGGGTGGCTACAGCGCTCGTCGTTGGTATGAAACGATCACAAAACATCAAGTAACCGTCTGGTACACCGCTCCAACCGCGATCCGCCTCTTGATGAAGGCAGGGACGGATGTTGCGAGAAGCCACGACTTATCGTCACTCCGTTACGTAATGTCTGTCGGTGAACCACTTAACCCTGAAGGAGTTGTCTGGGGATTAGAGGCGTTTGACCTGGCAATTCACGACAATTGGTGGCAAACCGAAACTGGAGCGATCATGATCGCAAACTATCCGGTAATGCCAATTCGTCCCGGGTCAATGGGACGGCCGTTTCCTGGGATCCATGCAGCCATTATCGACGACGAGGGGAACGAGCTAACCACGCCGATGATAGAAGGACAATTGGCGGTCAAACCTGGTTGGCCTTCGATGTTCCGTACCTATTGGAACGACCAGGAGCGATACGATTCTCGCTTTAAGAATGGCTGGTACCTGACCGGCGACAAGGCGAAGCGTGACGAGGATGGTTACTTCTGGTTCGTGGGCCGTGACGACGATGTGATCAATACGGCGGGGCATCTAGTTAGCCCATTCGAAGTCGAAAGCGCACTCATTGAGCATGAGGCAGTAGCCGAAGCAGGTGTGATCGGCAAACCCGACGATGTAGCAATGGAAATTGTCAAAGCATTCGTGACATTAAACGATGGTTTCGCAAACACGCGAGAATTATTACGGTCACTTAATAATCATTGCCGGACACGCCTTGGACCAGCAGTTGCACCTCGCGAAATCGATGTGATCGATATTCTGCCGAAAACCCGCAGCGGTAAGATCATGCGCCGCCTGCTCAAGGCGCGAGAGCTCGGGCTCCCGGAAGGCGACACCTCAACGCTCGAAGAAGATTAACGAAATCAATTAGAACAAGGAAAGCAATGACCGAATCTCAGGAAGATGTTGAAGAAGGCCCACAAATCCATCGCGGACTAAACGGAGTCTTTTTTGACCGCAGTGCAGCAAGCTTTATCGATGGACGAGAAGGAACACTCCTTTACGGAGGTTATTCGATCCATGAGCTCGCTTCGCAATCAACATTCGAAGAAGTCGGATATCTATTGCTTCACGGGGAGTTACCCAATACATCAGAACTCGAAGCTCATACGCAGGCATTAGCTGATGCGCGAAACTTACCCGATCCAATAATCGACCTGATCAGGTTAATATCATCTGCCCATCCGATGGACGTCCTACGAACTGCCACTTCCGCTCTGTCCACGTTCGATTCGGACGTATCTGACAATTCACGTGAGGCAACATTGAGAAAGGGCATTCGTCTTACCGCCCAGGTGCCATCGATTGTGACCGCTCATCATCGAATTCGAAACGGCTTAGAGCCTATTCCTACCGACCCTGAACTTGGTCATGCCGCATCGTTTCTCTACCAATTAACTGGTGAACACGCCTCAGATGATGCTATTGGACTCATGGATAAGGATGCGATCCTGCATGCAGAGCACGGATCGAATGCGTCGTCCTTCACAGCACGAGTGGTTACCGGCACGGACGCGAATTTACACGCGGCTGTTACATCAGCGATCGCCGCACTCTCGGGACCCGCACATGGTGGTGCTGCCGAGAACGTAATGAAGATGGCACAGGAGATCGGTGAGCCTGATCGTGCTAACGACTACGTAAAGAAATTACGAAAGAATCGCCAACCTGTAATGGGCTTCGGGCATCGCGTCTACCGTACGGAAGATCCGAGAGCTCGTCATATGCGCGAGGGAGTTCAGCGGCTCTCAGAGGAGATGCAACAACCAAAGTGGTACAAGATCCTCGAAGCAACCGTCGAGGCAATGAGCCCATATTCTCGATTAGGAGTCAACGTGAACGTCGACTTCTATGCAGGCGTGGTCTACTACCTACTCGGGATCCCAGAGGATCTCTTTGTCCCAATCTTCGCAATGGGACGCGTGCCAGGCTGGACGGCTCAAGTTCTCGAACAATTCGAGCATAATATCCTCATCCGACCGCTCACGGTCTATAACGGTCCCCAACCTCGAGATTACATACCAATAAGTTCAAGAGGTTAGGCAACCTCATTGAGACTACGACCGCCTAAGATTGGTGAAAGCTGGGTGCCAAACGAGAACTGCACCAAGATACTCAGCTATCAGATCACCCGTCCGTACTGCACGGTGCTAGATGTCCGGAACATAGTTGAACAAGGCGCAACACTTTTATGAAACCAATGACAACCAGACAAACGATCGTATGGTCGGTGATCCTAGCAGCAGTCTGGATTGGACTCGAAGCTTGGAGAACCGACAATCTGATCTTAAAAGACGTAGCTGTGAACGGACTTTTCTTCTTTCTCGTCGCATTCCTCTCGATGCGGATGAGTTCACGAGTGACACAATGGGCACAAACACGATTCGGAAAGCCACCAGCTGAACCACCCGAGCCAATGTCTCCGACGACACAACGACCCGATCACGCACAAAAGCGACGAACCAAAAGAAGAAAGCGATCTTACCGGCGTCAACGGTGATCGAGTAGACAGTTCAAAATGCACTCAATACCTGAGCGCAGTTCATCAAAACGCTCGGTGTCGCATTTCCCTACCTCCGTCGACATATCGACGTAGGTTCTCAATCCACAGCTCACCTACACGTTCCAGATATAGTGGTGAAGATGAGGCATTATGAGGAGTAATCAAGACATTCGGTCTGTCCCACAGGTCATCATCTGCCGGCCAAGGTTCCGTAGGTAGTACATCCGTACAAAAGTGACGCAAATGACCTTCATCAAGTGATCGTTTCAGTGCGAGAATATCGATGAGTGCTCCACGTCCAACGTTGACCAACGTTGCACTAGACTTCATCAATGCGAGAGCATCTTGGTCGATCAATTCAACCACTTCCGGACCAATCGGAATTGCAAGTACTACAAAATCCGCCTCGGGAAGAAAAGTATTGAAGTCAGCTAGTGTCCCCTGAATATCAACATTCTCCACAGTCTGACTGGAACGACGGATACCCAACACGCGCATACCAAAGGCTTTACTATAGGCAGCAACACGCTTACCAATAGCACCCAGACCAACAACCAGTATGGTTTTGTCGATAAGAGTTTCGAGCGCGAGCTGTTTCCATTGATGTTGCCGTTGCTGTTCGTGAAGCTCCCCCAAATTCTTGGTTGACCAAAGCACAAAACTAAACGCACATTCGGCTACCTCGGGAGCATTGGAAGCCGGGCTGTGAGTGACCATCACATTTTTTTCACGCATAACGTCATAAAATCGACCATCGATTCCTGCATCTTCAGTGTGAGCCCATCTGGGAGCCGAGATCTGTTCAACTTCGTCGACAAACGCCGTCGAACAAGCATCAGCAGCGTAGACAATCAAATCACAATCCTCAGGGGTTCCTGACCATTCGCCTTTACTATCGATCAGAGCCCACTGCAAACCCGGAACAATTTCCTCTGCACTTGAACCATATCTTTCAAAGAATTTTCGACCAGTAGCAACTTTCACAGGTGCGACACTCACAATCTGTTTCAATCCACCCAGAGGATGCTTCGACGCCTAATGGACTAAATCACGCACAATCGCCTACGCACACACAACCACTTCGCGTGCCTGCTAACCGTCATTGCGCAACCATACTAATCTTCGTGTTGACCCAGCACACCTACCTCAGTAAGAGCAATGAGTTCTTCTTCAGACACAGCTCCAAGCATCCTTAACACTTCGAATGTGTGTTCGCCGAGGCGAGGCGAGTGTCCCTGCACCTTTGGTGGCGTTTCAGACATCTGTAACGGTGAACCAACTACACGTTGTTTCCCAAGTGTTGGATGTTCGATCGTTTGCATCAGCCCGAGTGCCTCAACCTGTGGGTTATCAGACATTTCTTCTGGTGTATTGATCGGTGCTACTGGAACACCTTCGTCAGCAAGTATCTCCATCCATTCGTCTAATGGCCGCTGGCGGAGTTGTTTTTCCATACGGAGAAGCAGTTGATCACCAAACTCGACATTCTCGGGTGCAAGAGCATTAAAGCCCGGAGCATCGCTGTCATCATCGGTAATTCCGAGCGCTCTGCGAACACCATTACGGCCGGCCTCGGTTAACGCACCAATCACGATATATCCATCGGACACTTGGTACGCACGGTAGTAGCAACGAAATGTTGACCGACCTACCCGTCGTGCATCTTCGTACATTCTAATTTGCTCAGCATAGGGAACACCTCCACGACGAGCTTCTCGCAATCGTTCGACAAGTTCATCCCGCAAAACACTGTCATGGACTGGTTCTCGCATCACAACCGTATCTTGAACCGATAATGCGGCAGCTAAAAGACTAGTATCGATCCGTTGCCCTTGACCTCTAATCTCGCGATATCGCAGTGCCGACGCTATGCCAAAAGCCGCAGAAAGCCCTGCTACGTAATCGGCCAATGAAATCGCTGTAAGCTGAACAGGCTGTCCTTCATCATCTATCTTCATATCAGCAAAAGTCAGGCCACTATACGCACTAGCTACCACATCTGTTGCAGCCCTACGAGCCATCGCCCCACGGTTTCCGAAACCACTAAGTTCGCAATAGATTAGATCTGAACGGTATTTGCGCAGGGTCTCAAAATCGATACCAAGTCGATCTGCTACACCAACTCGAAAATTGATCGTCGCAACATCGATATGAGGGACCAGACGGTATATCAATTCGCGACCACGTTCGTCAGCGAGGTTCACCGCTATAGAGCGTTTCCCGCGATTCAGTGACTGGAAGCGCTTGCCTTCATTAGAAATCACAGCACCGCGCAGCCGGTGTGGGTCCCCTCTTAGCGGCTCAACTTTGATCACATCGGCGCCAAGATCGGCAAGCAGCACTCCCGCATAAGGCAGCGAAACGATCTGCGAAAATTCTAGAACACGGACACCAGTTAGAGGACCTGATTCATTTGAACTCATATCGGACATCCATATCGTCCGCAAATTACCGCTTAAGAAATTCTAAAACTCGCTCCTTAATCATCATAAACTCTCATAATGATGATCGCCTCGTAAAAACATTCCTGGGTATCTCTCCCGACTTGTCGCGCAGCTCGCCTATAGAACAGTCCTTGCACCTCTACCAAGCCAAGAAGCAGCTGTCGCTGACTTAGGAGATACTTACATCCCTACTGAATCAGGCAAATCTGGGTGAGGTAGTGGCTCCACCAAGGTCTCGAGGAATTCCACTACTGTCAGGTCACTAGCGCGCCAAGCTGTGGCGCATTCCACACCGATGTAACGAATGTGCCAAGGTTCGTATGCATATCCAGTGATTTCTTCACCATCAACCGGATAACTCTCCACAAATCCGAATCGGTAAGCATTTTCGAAAAGCCAAATACCTTCAGGTACGGCACCAAGTTCCTCGCTTAGAATCCAACCGACGCTCGCGCTAGTAACGTCGACAGTAGTTCCTAATTGATGCTCACTGTGACCCGGTTTCGCACTAACACGCTCAGCCTCCTCTTTACCAAGTTGGTCGACCCAATACGCGAATGTCCAAACTTGTTCCTGATACGATCGATATGTTGAACGGGTGCGAAGATCAAATCCAGCTTCAAGGGCTGCCTCAATCAACTTCTCGAAATGGATAGTTGTCTCAGCATCAAGCAATCGTCCTTCAAACCCTGCAGGAACGAGTTTATCGCGCAGTGTGACTAGATCAGACGGAACGAAACCATCGGGTAATGATCGTGTCTTATCAACCACCCAAGTAAGTTCCGGGCGTCTCTTCGTATCCATCAGACAGGTATCGAAAATACTCGGTTCAGCTACTGGCGTTCTTCGTATCTGAGGAAGCGACTCTTGATCGTTCGTGGATTCGGCAACGATCGTCGCAGTAACAACTGGCTCCGGCGTGATAGTAAGTGTGACTTCAATTTCTTCCCTATCGGATGAGCCGCACGCAAAGTTCAAGAATCCGAATATGACTATGCAAAGAAGGAACTTAGAGCGGATCAGTAATTTAATGATGCGCACTACCTCGTGAAATATCTCTTGAATTAGTGAAACGCGAATCAAGCTAAGAAGACACGGGACAGTGCTGCGATTCAATTCTTAATCAGCTCTTCAAGTTGATGAGCAACTTCAGTTACAGTCCCATCTGGCATGTATATTAGCTGGAGATCTGCGCCACAAGCTGCTCGTTCCACAAGCTGTTCACGTACCGAATCAGGTGGACCAATCACTTGAATTTCAGACACCATTGCGTCAGAAATCGCAGCTTTTGAAGCTTCCGCATCATGCTCTGACCAACGCGCACGAGATTCTCGAACTTCAGTCTCATATCCATTACGAGCCAGCATCTGGTAGTAAAATGTGCCCATTCGATTGACGTAGTAATGAAGTGGATCTCGTGCCGCTGACCACTGGGCTTCGTCATTCGTTCCATCAAGCATGTAGACTCGGGTGAAGGGAGCGATTGTCATCTCAGTGCTACTTCGACCTACCGCAGTAGCAGCGTCAGTTAAATCTTTCCGTAGTTGTCCGAATAGCTTGCGCGGCCAATGGATGGGGAAAATACCGTCGGCGATTTTCCCAGTCTGAACAATCGATTTTGGAGTAATCGCAGCGATCCAGACTGGGATATGGTTACGATAGCTAGGGTATTTCATGCGAAAACCCCGATCCATCGCGAAAATTTGTCCCTCATATTCCAATCGATCTCCTGCTATCAACGAATTGAAGACCTCCGTATATTCTTGCAATCTACGCAGTGGCTTCTTAAAAGGAACGCCGTGAAATTGTTCGATTACTAGTCGACCAGAAGAACCAAGACCAAGAATCATCCGTCCTTCTGACAATTGGTCAAGCACAGCAAAGTCCTGTGCCATAGCTGCCGGAGTCCGAGAGAAGACGTTCAGAATCGTTGTACCGATGAGGATTCTCGAAGTGTTTAAGGCAATCGCGGTAAGCCAAGGGATCGACGAGGCGCCCCAAGATTCACCCGTACCAACGAATTCATAACCCAGATCTTCTGCAATTTTCACTTTTTCAAGATCTGCTTGCCAGTCAGAGCTAATGCCGGCAAGAACACCAAGCCGCATCACAGCTCTCCTTTCAATAAACATTGAACAAGGAAAAGCTTAGCCTCCTCGATCAAGCGGGTATTAATCTATCCACCTGCTGTCCATTTGGGTTCACGCTTTTCAGAGAATGCTAGAGGTCCTTCTACTGCATCACTCGAAGCAAAATGCTCCTGAAGACCTGGATAGGAACTACGCATTGCCGCACGCAATGGAACGTCGAGTCCGGTAAGAGCACCTTCCTTCGAACCACGCACCGAGAGTGGAGCGCATTCCAAAATTTCTGCCGCCCAACGCTCAGCAGTAGAAATCAACTCATCGAGTGGTACAACCTCATTAACAAGGCCTATGCGATAAGCCTCAGCAGCGTCGATCGGTTTCCCGGTGAGCATCATACCCATCGCCATCTTTTGTGGTATCTGCCGTGGCAATCGGTGTATACCACCTGCAAGAGCTGCAAGTCCGACACGAGGCTCTGGCAACCCAAAACGCGCGGTGTCAGCGGCTATAAGGATGTCGCAAGCGAGCGCCAACTCACATCCTCCGCCCATGGCCCATCCATTGACTGCACCGATCACTGGCTTATAAAGATCGAACCGCTCAGTAAGCCCGCCAAATCCACCAGGGACAGGCCCTCGACCCGTATTCCCAACATTAGATCCTGCATTTCGAGCGGCAGTTGTCTTCAAGTCATTTCCAGCTGAGAATCCACGTGATCCTGCGCCAGTAAGAATCGCGACCCACAAATCGTCATTAGTAGCGAAATCGTCCCATATTCGCGAAAGCTCGCGCGAAGCATCCGGATGCAACGCGTTCATCACCTCGGGGCGATTAATTGTAATTCGGGCGATATGATCATGCTGTTCATAGATAGCAAACTCGTAATCCATGACACTCCTCCTCGACTACTGCGAAGTTTGAATCGATAACATACACAACTGCAACCAATTTCCGAATGAAACATCGAGGATTTTCAAGTTATTCACTCTGCGCTATGAATACATCTGTAGCAAAGACGACCACAACCTCCAGATGTCTTAAACTCGACACTCAGATGCACAAGGACACTAACGAACGATATACGCATGGGCACCACTCATCCGTGGTGGACCAACATCGACGCAGAACGGTAGAGGAAGCGGCCGCGTTCCTTCTACCCCACATCGAACCGACGATGTCAATCCTAGACTTAGGCTGTGGCCCCGGAAGTATTACAATCGGCTTAGCGCGACAAGTACCCGACGGAGGAGTAGTCGGAATCGACATAGTCTCAGATGTTCTGGAACAAGCTCGCGAATTAGCAATCGACACTGGCACATCGAATGTCTCATTCAATCATGGTGACCTGTATTCGCTCGATTACCCAGACAATAGTTTTGATGTGGTCTATGCCCACCAGGTATTGCAACATCTGACCGAACCCATAAGCGCACTTCGAGAAATAAGAAGACTATTAACACCTGGAGGTATCGTGGCCGTCCGTGATGCAGATTACGGCACGATGGTCCACTCGCCAGACACAAGGGAGATCGTTCGCTGGCTCGAGTTGTACCACCAGATCACGTCACGCAACGGTGGCGAACCTAACGCCGGCCGTTATTTGAACGGTTGGCTCCACGAGAGTGGCTTTGAAGAAATCGAAATGTCCGCTTCTACTTGGGTATTCCACAAACCTGCCCAGTTACTCAACTGGGGCGATTCATGGGGAGATCGGGTAACAAAATCATCCTTCGCCGAACATGCGATCGAATACGGTCTTTGTACTGTCGAAGAGTTGGAAGCAATAGCAAATGCTTGGCGTCGTTGGGCACGTACACCCAATGCGTTCTTCAGTTTTCTTCATGTCGAAGGACTCGGGCGTACTTCTCAGTCACGTTAGCAACGTGAGAAGCAACAATCTTCGACATTAATTCACCCACTATACGACCAGCCAGTAAACGTAGAGGTCAACGGATCTCCTCCACCTTCGAGTCGTGCCTCTCTAACGTGCGCTACCACGAGAACATGATCTCCAACTTCGTAAAATTGTTCTGCCTCAGCTTCTATCCAAGCAAGAGCTCGATCGAGGATTGGGCAACCATGTGAATTTAATTGATAGTCAACTCCTGCGAGCTTGTCATGACGAAGAGCGGCCGCATCATCACTGCGACCTTGTATCTTCGCTCCAGAAGTGGGTTGCAGAAATTTACGAGCTAACTCGATGCTGGTTTCATCGAGCAAGTTGATACTCAATGCACGATTCTTTTTTATGTTGGCTAGATTCGTAGAGTCCGTTTCGAAGGCTGCACCCACCAATCTGGGATTAAAAGAGAGCTGCATCACCCAGTCCGCAATCATCGCGTTAGGGCCCGACTCGCCGGCCGAACCAATGACATAAATGCCATACGGCATCTCATGCATTGCATCCTGAATCAGCTCATCGGAGGTTTTTGCTCCACGCAAAGCTCCCAGCAAGGAATCAGCCGGTACATCAGTCATAAAAACCTTTCGCAACCAATTGGTCGAATTCGGATAGTAACCCTGGACTCAAAGTGATGATAATGCGAGTTCTCAATCAAACCGCTGCGCTTTACACGAAAGCGGTCAACACCCGACAAGACCAAAAAGGACAAGCGAATAACAGTTCTGGAACTAAGGCGTTAGTTCCGCGTATTTAAAGACAGTCGGGAGAAGGTCCGCGATGATTAGTCACCTACCTTCGAAAGTCCATCGACGACCTGCATGTTTGGCAAATTATGCAATACAGATGGATCCACACGTAACTTCTGAGCACGGCTACCACCACCAACAATCAGTTCTTTGCTAGCCAGTACAAGCCTGTCGATATAAATCGGCAGATCCAAAGGCAGACCGAAGGGTGTAACACCACCGACTTCCATCCCGGTCAAGGAAACTGTTTCCTCAGATGAGGCGAAAGATAGTTTGCGTACACCCAGTAATCGACGAACTGTACCGTTGACATCGAGGCGAGTGTGGCTCAATACAAGGCAGGCAACATACTGCTTCGGAGGTTTCTTGGAAGCGACCACAATACAGTTGCCGCTCTCCTCGACTGGAACACCATAATGCTCACAAAATGACGCCGTGTCCGCTAATTGTGGATCGCATTCGATCAACTCATATGGAACCGCAAGCTCTTCAATCGCATTCAGCACATGAGCTCCAGGGTCAAGTGCCACTCGCTCACTCTCAAAGCTCATAAGGAATCCTCCTGACGAGGTAATCCAGACAACTCAAATGCCGCATCCACGAGCGCATCGGCGTCCTCTACCTCGTTCTCGATCACTAAGAATCTATCTTCATCGCCATAGAGAAGCTTATGTCGGGTATTTCCCAGATATTCCACTCGATCGATTCGACGAAGTTCGGACCATCGAAATTCTTCGAGGACACGACCTCGATGCATAGAAATTGCACCCTGCTTACGGAGCACGACTACAGTCGCAGTGGCGCGCCAAGTCAGAAGTACTACCGGGAACATGATCAGACTAACGACACCAAGAAATAGTCCGAAACCAATCGCCTCAGCACTGCCGCTGATGAATCCAATGATGATCGATAACAAGCAGCCTATGAAAGGTAGTGCAAATGATGCGTTCTGCCACCAACGTGAATCATTCACGAATACCTGCACTAGGTCAGGCATTCCATTGACTGCTGTTACGTCAGTCGGATGCAGAGATTCAAGGTTCGTAATAGGTTTTTCTCGATGTTCGAAAGTCATGATCAAATAATCGCGCTGTGAAACCCGCAAGGCAAGCTACTGAGAAACAACTACGTGCTAGCGGTACTGCGAAAGATGAACAACATCCATGGGAAAAAACAGCTACGTCATATGCAGGACTCACGGATGATCTAGATTATCGCTTCGAATCCATGATAATCACCCGTTGGCTCCTCCCAGCGATAACTGACATCGTCTACCCTTGCGAATGCCGGTCCGTCGCGCATAAGTTCAACAAGCTGTCGTAGCGTCGCTTCGTCACTCTCGCCAACCATCTCTACACGTCCATCTGGCAAATTTTTCACATAACCATCGATATTTAACAACATCGCATGATCCGCGCAAAAGGCACGGTATCCTACACGCTGAACACGCCCTTTCGCGAGAGCAATCACCCGACGACGTCTACGATAGTCCGCCAAAAGGTATGCCTTTATCCGCGCGCGAGATCGTGAAGAACCTTCCGTACTAGCTCTTCTGGAACATCTGAGCGCACGACTGGCTGTGCAATATCTTCAAGTAGCACAAACCGTAATTTGCCTTGCTCAACTTTTTTGTCAAGACGCATAGCTTCCAACACACGGTCTACGTCGATACTGGTCGATGCTACAGGCAGACCGAAACTCCGTAATAAATCACCATGTCGTGCAACAAGCTCTTCGGAAATCATTCCCATCCCGTTAGAGATTCGTGCAGCTGCCATCATTCCAATCGCGACAGCCTCCCCATGGAGAAATTCTGTGAAACCAGTGGTCGATTCAATCGCGTGCCCAACCGTATGCCCGTAATTCAAGATTGCCCGCAGCCCATACTCCTTCGGATCGCTCGAGACGACAAGTGCCTTTAGTCGAGCTGACCGAGTGGTGACTGCTTCTAAGTCCTCCAGGTCTGAATATGGTTGGTAATGCGTCGGCTGTGATTCCAGTTCGACTAATAGTTCTGAATCCAGAATCCAAGAATGCTTAATGATTTCGGCGAAACCTTCGGCAAAGACTCTTCGAGGTAGCGTACGGAGAGTCGACACATCAGCAATCACTGCCTTCGGTTGATAGAACGAGCCTGCAAGATTTTTCCCATCAGGCAAGTCGACTGCAACCTTTCCTCCAATCGCAGCGTCGTTCATCGCAAGCACCGTCGTTGGGATCTGCACAAACGGCATACCCCTTAAATAAGTTGACGCCACGAAGCCGGCAAGATCTCCTACTACTCCGCCTCCCAAAGCTACGATCAAATCCCGACGTTCCGCTCTCTGCTTGGCCAACCATCCATATATTTCCCGCACAACCCTTAATTGTTTCGACTGCTCACCCGGAGGCACCACATACGAAGTACCTGCGATTCCAGCGTTGTCCAAAGCTTCGGCCACCCTTTGGCCATGTTGTTCGATTACCACATCATCGGAGATCAGAAAGACTCGTCTCCCATTCAGGTCCAGTTGATCGAAACGGTCTGGCAAGCGTTCAAGTTCGGTTGACCCCACCCAAATTGGATAACGTTCACTACCTGTATCGACAACCGCAGCTGGTCCAACTGCAGGCGTACCAGAGCCCAATCGCTCGAGCCGACGTGGTAGTCCTATGAGACGGGCAGAGTCCGTCGCCCATACCTTCAAAATCCGATCTACAGCTTCCACCAAAACTGTATCAGCATCCCCAAATGGTTGGACCGGAATCCAAACATCGGCATGACTGTAGTACTTGCGGCGTTCACGATTCAGCTTATCCAACTGACTTGCAAGCTCGGATGGGTCCTCACCCAACAGCGGACGACGATCAGTACTGGATACAGAAAGCAACCGACTTGCAATTGCGTTCGGAGTCGCATCGAGATAACAAATGAACCCTTCCACACCTAATGCCGAACGGTTCTTCGCACTCAAGAACGCACCACCACCAGTTGAAATGACAGCTGGCAACCGCTGGGTTACATCGGTTAACACGCGTTCTTCAATGCTTCGGAATTCATCCTCGCCGATGTCATCGATCAGCTGAGCAGGTGTTCTACCTTCGGATGAGGTGATCAAGTCGTCAGTATCAATAAACGGCCAGCCAAGACGCTCTGCTAGCGCCTGCCCGATGGTGCTCTTCCCAACACCAGAAAGTCCTATCAATACAATTTGCTGGCCAGGCATCAGTCTTCGCCGCCATCATCTTCAGCAGCATCTGCTTTTGCACTCTCGATGGAATCCTGCTCAATTTGCTCTCGCGGGCCAACAGTTGACTCGAATGATTTGAAATTACGTTTCAATTCGCCGATGTGATCTCCTCCGAATTTTTCGAGCGCCGCATCCGCAAGTACCAACGCAACCATCGCTTCGGCGACAACACCTCCGGCAGGAACTACAGCAACATCAGAACGTTCATAAAATGACTCCGTCTTATTTCCAGTCAATAGATCTGCCGTTGGCATTCGTCTGGGTACTGTCGATATCGGTTTCAGAAAACCTCTTATTACTACGTCTTCACCATTGGTAATGCCTGCTTCAAGTCCCCCAGCGCGATTCGTCGCCCGTTCCCATGGTCTTCGATTCCAATTCGCTGCAGGTAAGATGACATCCATTACATCAGACCCGACCGCACCGGCCGAACTTATACCGCTTCCAATCTCTACTGCTTTTACGGCGTTTATCGACATCACTGCCTGAGCCAGCATTCCATCGAGCTTTCTATCCCAGTGGACGTGACTACCAAGTCCCATAGGTACACCAGATGCACGGACTTCAAAGACTCCACCAAGCGTATCGAGTGCCTCTTGTGCCTGATCAATTTCCTCGATCATTGCGACTTCAGCATCAGCATCGGCTACACGCACTGGTGACGCTTCAACCGCGTCCCAATCGATGCGCTCCGGAACAGATGCGCTGACACTTCCTATGGACAGAGTGTGAGATCTAATCGAAACTCCCAATTCATTAAGAATCGTTCTGGCTACAGCACCGGCTGCTACTCGTGCTGCCGTTTCTCTAGCGCTCGATCGTTCAAGAATCGGACGCACGTCATCAAAGCCATACTTCTGAGTACCAACTAAATCTGCATGACCAGGTCGTAACAGTGTCACTTGCTCTACAGCTTCGTCGACTGGCTCAGTTGCCATTCTCACTTGCCAATTTGCGTTCTGGTGATCGCGATTCACTATCACTAATGCAATCGGGGAACCGATCGTCCTCCCGTGACGGACACCAGAGGTAATTTCAGCACGGTCCACTTCGATCTGTTGGCGTTTACCACGTCCGTATCCACCTTGACGTCGCACCAGATCGGCTGCGATTACCGCTTCATCAAGCGAGAGTCCTGCGGGCACCCCTTCGATGATTGCGGTTAACCCTTTCCCGTGAGATTCACCTGCGGTCAGAAAGCGTAACTTCCTCATCGTGAGCTCCCACCAATCACTGGCTCGGCTTTAGGTTCCACAACTGTCTCACTAAATGCGATAAGTGGATTCATATCCGGATTAGGTTCTGTCTTGCCTTCACCATCCGACGTTTGCCATTCCGCGAGTAATTCCTCGGGGCTTCCGTCTTCCCAATCAGACAAAGCAGCTACGTCACGATAAGCAATTGTCGAGAGTAGAGAACGTGTCTGTGACTTACCAACCGCATCTCGGTATTCGATATGCACATCAACTTGCGCTGCGTCAAAACTTGCATGAGATACCTCATAGAGCAACCTTTCGACCATTCGCACAGCGACGCGACGTGCCACCACATATTCGCTTGCGACTTCGTCTCGTCTAGCTTTAATCACGCGTATGTCTGCCTCAGCAAGCATCGAAACTCGGACCCGAGTCTGGTCTGCTGCAACTAAAGCTACTGTGTGCAATGCCCGCCAGTCCGCAGGTGGCATCCCTTTTGGTGGGCGAGCATTGCGCCATCCCTCGAACGTGATGTCCAGAAGTTCCATTAAGGCACCATGATCGCCAGAAGCGATCACAGATCGCCACTTCCTAGCTGCAAACTGTGCTTGTATGACCAAGAAGCCACATAGCGCTAGGATGCAAAGGCACACAATAATCGCAAGACCGAGGCCCATGTATCACCCTTCTTAGACAGTTTGCTAGAGCTCTTGACGAGCTTAACAGCACTGCCACCAATAGCTAACGTTACGCTATCGCATTTCAGCGTCGGATGCGTCCGTCTTCGAGTCGAGTGAAGTCCGAGCTGCATCAAACATTATCGATATCGGTGGCTCTTGTCCGGTCCAGTGCCGAAAAGCAGCTGCACCTTGATGTACAAGCATTGCAAGTCCACTAATCGTCGTCGCTCCCGCCTGATCCGCTGCCTGCAAGAATGGTG
The DNA here is from genome assembly GCA_002455955.1 of Dehalococcoidia bacterium UBA6627. Taxonomy (GTDB): domain Bacteria; phylum Chloroflexota; class Dehalococcoidia; order UBA2979; family UBA2979; genus UBA6627. The sequence continues at coordinate 3,634 of DKLZ01000061.1, read as the reverse complement.
TCTGCTCAGGTGTATAGACAAGATCGAAAGCAAACTGGTCAGGTGTCATCAGGCCTGACGGGACTAAATTAGCAGTCTCATCAGGCCCGTGATTCATCCCTAGGGAAGTCGCGTGAATAATAACCCGAGCACCCGTGACCGCACTCTGAAATTCCCTCGCCATGCCATCTAGCTGGCAAGTTTCTATGTCAAGTTCAGTTCCGCCGAGCTTGACGAGTTCGTGAGCACGAGCTGATGTCCTGTTCGCGATCGTCACACGCGCGACTCCGATCTGACGCATGGCTACCACCGCAGCGCGCGCTGCTCCTCCAGCACCCAGAATCACTGCATTGGTTCCCGTAAAGTCAACATCAATCGAGTTCAATACATTCAAGATCCCCTCAACATCGGTGTTCATCCCGTACAACTGCCCATCTCGGTTCACAATCGTATTTACCGCACCCACTAACTCAACTGCACCATCGAAATGGTCGAGGAACCGAAGTGCCGTTACCTTGTGCGGGATCGTTACATTTGCTCCTAGCAAAGAGCTCGATCTCAGTCGCTCTACCGCTATCGGAAGCTCGACGTCAGGGACATCCCACGCTTCGTATTGAATATCGAGTCCAAGCGCGTCAAAAGCGGCCTGCTGAAATGCGGGTGAAATGGAATGCACGACCGGATGTCCGATTAGAGAAATGGTTTGTCTCATAGTGCTGTTTTACCTTGCACATCCTGACGCGTTAAATACCGATGCGTTGTGGTTATGAACATTGAGGGTCACCGAGAATCGATGCGATCCATCACAGGCAGGATCCGCAACGAAGAATAAGAATTCCGTATCTGCCGGTTCAAGCACCGCAATAATCGCATCAATACCGGGATTAGCAATCGGACCTGGTGGCAGTCCAGTATGTAGATAGCTGTTATAGAGTGAATCTACCTCCAAATCGTTCTGTGTGAGACCAATCTTCCACCACCCGAACTCGATCACGCTTTCTGGAATTGAGACTGCAAACTGAATAGTTGGATCAGCCTGAAGCCTCATCCCTTCGTCGAGACGATTCAGAAAAACCGATGCAATCAATGGCTGCTCTGAAACAAGAGCAGCCTCCCGTTCAACAATCGATGCGAGTGTCAGCACTTCGTGCATAGTCATCCCAGAGACGAGAGCCTTCCTCCGTAATTCTGGAGTGACCTGTGTCGCAAATGCATCCAGCATTGCCTCAATAGCATCATCCGTAGTCGTTGACTTCTGAAATGGATAACTAGCCGGGAGTAGATATCCAAGTAATGACGTCTCCGCAGGTTTTCCGATCAATGCTGCATGCCGCCATGGTCGATTTACTGAATCATCCCATTCTTCTATCGACCCGACACCCGCAGCCGTAAGCAACTCTCCAATTTCTTCTACGCGCAAACCTTCAGGAATACGAACTAAATCAGCTTCGATCCCACCTTTTCGCAAGCGAAAAATCACTTCGGATGCAGGACTCGCAGCATGGAATTTATAGTTCCCAGCCTTGAGTTCGGCAGTAACGTCACTGAACAGTAGTAATGTATCGAATGCGCTAGGATCGGTTAGCACTCCAGACCTCAATAAAATCTTTCGAATCTGTGCCGCGTCGGCACCATCCGGTATCTCTACTTCGATCACGTTTTCAGAGAGCTTCGGCGGAGCTGCCTGTAGCGACCGTACATTCTCCCCTATCGTCTCGGGCGTTTTGAGGACTTCCCTGAAAAACAAGGCGCCAACGATTATTGAAAACGCTAGCAGCATCACAAATGCAAATGCTCTCGGAGCGGTTACTCGACTCAACAGTCGTTACTCCTCACAGCTCGAATGACTTAGCCGAGTCTTTAGAAATTGTTCTAATAGAATCACTGCCGCGAGATCGTCTGTCTCCCCTTTAGGACAGCCAATCTCACGATCTCGTGCATTAGCAGCTTGAGTCGTATAACTCTCGTCTTCATAAACCAACTTAATATCTAAAGAACGAGCAATCCTGTTACCGAGACGACGGGCCCGCACTGCTGCCTCGCCTTCGTCACCGCTCGGCAGAAGTGGCAAACCTATAAGCACACCAGACACTTGCTCACGATCAATAATTGACCGGACCGCAGGAAATGCAACGTTGGCCGGTATGATCTCAAGAGGTACTACAACACGTTCGTTAACATCACTGATAGCCAGCCCGACACGAACTTCACCCGAATCTATTGCAAGCCAGCGCATTACCTCTGCTCAATCGTAAATTCAGATCGTCTTAGTTGAAGTGGTAGGCCACCATCATTCAAATTCAACAACCGATATGAACAACGGCACTGGAGATATTCATTGATAAGCAATCAACCTATCTTCAGGTTCGTGCATTACTATCTAACCTCCGAGTTGTTCACGGGCGGCAGCACGAGCCACCTCTAAGGCTTCTTCTAGTCGTGAACCATCTACGCCACCTGCTTGTGCTAGCTGTGGACGACCTCCCCCACCACCACCAGTGATCATCGCTGCTGCACGCACTACTTCGTCTGCGTGTAAACCACGTTCGACCACATCGTCTGTCGCCGCGGCGATGAACATCGGACGCCCATCAATTTCTGCTGCCAGCGCGATGAAGCAGTTACCAAGTACTTCACGCAGCCGATCGACCATCGGCCTCAACGCGTCAGTAGAATCCGCTTCAACACGTGTAATTAATATCTGCACACCATCCAATACTTCAGCCAAGTCGATGAGATCATCCGCACGGCTGGCAAATACCCGTGCTTCCGCTTCCTTAACGCGCGACCGTTCAACCGCAAGTTGTTCTTCCAACGCCGTAACCCGTTCCTCAACATCAGATACAGGCGCTTTGAAACGTTGTGCGAGAGCGTCAAGTATTTCTAATCTCTCTTCCACATATTCGTCAGCCGCAGGACCAGTTAATGCTTCTATCCTCCTCAGACCAGCTCCGACACTTGAATCTGAAACAATCTGCAACCGCCCTACTTGGCCAGTTGAGTGTAGATGGGTTCCGCCGCATAACTCGCGACTAAAACACTGACGAGAATCTTGATTAGCATTCCCATGTGCATCGCAGTACTCGATGACACGAACCTGATCACTGTACTTGTCCTCAAAAAATGCTATCGCACCACGGTCCATCGCCTCATCGTAAGACAACACCAATGTTTCCCGCTGAATATCTTCACGAACTTTTTCATTTACTAGTCGCTGTATCTCACTCAGCTGTTCTGGCGTTGGTGATTCTGGATGGGTGTAATCGAATCGCAACCTGTCAGGGCCTACGTACGATCCTGCTTGACGTACATGTCGACCGAGAACATCGCGCAGAGACGCATGCAACAAGTGAGTTCCTGTGTGGTTTCGCATCGAACCCTGGCGGAAACCCGGATCGACTCGTGATTCTGCCTGTTCGGAGCTAGCAATTGCCCCATCGCTGACCGATCCGACATGGACGATCGCATCACCAAACCGTTGAGTGTCCTTCACCACAAAACGACCATTTGGGGTGATGACCTCCCCCTGATCACCGATCTGACCACCTCCTTCGGGATAGAAACTCGACGACTCCAGAACGACTTCGCCTGATTGGCCTATCGCAAGGCTTTCTACGACTGTGCCATCTCGCATCAATAAAGTAATCGTCGATAT
>DKLZ01000005.1 GCA_002455955.1 Dehalococcoidia bacterium UBA6627 | reverse complement strand
TTCTAACATCTGTCAATAATCTCAGAATAATTGGATTGAACGAGCGCATCCTACTGAAATACGTTACAACGTAAGGGCACAGCCATGTCCAACACAAAATCATCTATCTCAACCACAACACTTCGAATGCCTAAGACTCTTAGTGAGGTGGAGGCATCTTGGCTGACGTTGGCTCTGCGTTCGACCAAGACTATCAACGAACATACACACGTCATTGAGTTTGACTCCGAATTACTGGGCGACGGAGAAGGTTTCCTTGGAGACCTAGCACGTATCAGTTTGAGCTATGAGGGTGGCAAAGGCCCACCAAGCGCAATACTCAAGATTCCAACTCGAAAACAGGAAAATCGCGGTTTCGGGTTACTGGTCGGAGCCTACGAAAGCGAAGTCCTTTTCTACAATGAACTAGCTCCATTGATCGACGTACGGATACCTCAACACTATTTCGCCGCAATGGAAGCAAACACTCGAGTAGCAATATTAATGGAACGAGTATTAGCCGTACTACCGGAGCAAGTCACACTCAGGCTGCTCCCACGACTGGCGACAGCCGCTGGCAAACTAGATCGCCGCTCAGTGATAGTGATGGAAGATCTTGGCGATGTCCGAATCGGCGACCAAGTCGCAGGTGCATCGATCTCTGACGCGGAACTCGCGATAGATATCCTCGCACGATTCCATGCAACTTTCTGGAATAGTCATGATCTCAATCGAAAATGGCTTAAACGGCAAGACCAGATGATACTCGTAGCTCACGGACTCTACCTGCAAGCGCTACCAACACTAGAGACGCGCTTCCACGATCGATTAAACGCAAAAACAAGAACCGTCCTCGATGCAATCACCGAACGTGGTCCAGAGCTCCTGCGCTGTATTACCAAAGGGCCTTTGACTTTGGTACATGGTGATTACCGGATGGATAATCTCACGTTCTTCGATGGTGTTACTCCAGCAGCTGGAATGATCGATTTCCAGGGAGTTCGAGTGGGGCATCCGGTGACCGATGTCGCCTACTTCCTAAGACCAAATCTGACATCGGATGCAGCAGATGAGGCAGAACACCTCTTATTGAGGCGGTACCAACGTGGATTGAGACACCATGGTGTGACGGACTATTCATTCGAGACATTGCTAAGCGATTATGAACTAGCACAGCTCTGGGTACTGCATCTCGGAGTTATCTTGATCGGAACACTTGACCTGTCACACGAACGTGGTGCGAAAATCGTCGATAGAACGATCGAAAGGATGCTACACACAGCTCATCGCCTAAAACCTGACCACTGGTTCTAGTCTCGGTTAAGCCAAAGTCCTGTCTGTTCAGTGTTGCTCATACGGACCGTGTGCTAAGAGTTTCTCCGCATATTTGCAGTACGTCTTCTCAAGAGTCTCCTTGTTGCAACGACTCACTAAAGAGCTCAATGACATGCTGCACTTCAGTATCGTCGCCATTCCGGCGAACACCTGCCTGGATCTGCATAGTGCAGCCCGGATTGGTCGTACAAATCACCTCAGCACCGGTACGTTCAATATCACTCATTTTTGCGGTGAGAACATCAGATGACATTTTCGGCTGAACGACAGAGTAGATACCAGCAGATCCACAGCAACGATCAGGTGTCTCCATCTCATGAAGTCGCAGGCCAGGGATCGCTTCTAGAATAGTACGCGGCGCTGCACGGACGCCTTGTGCATGAGCCAAGTGGCAGCTGTCTTGCAAAGTTACATCCAGATCCAGTTCACCAAGCTGTGAAGCGCAGTCTGTAGTTTCAAGTCGTTCGGCGACAAACTCAGTAATGTCACGAACTTTGGTAACGAAGTACTTAGCTCGTTCCGCCCACTGCTCATCATTGCGCAACAGATGGTCGTATTCCTTCATCGCAGCACCACAGCCAGCGGCATTGACGATCACCGTGTCAACTTCCGCTTCTTCAAAAGCGCTAATGTTATTTCGCGCTAGTTCACGAGCTGCCACAGCATCGCCAGCATGAGAGTGAAGTGCACCGCAACAGCCTTGGCCTGGTGGAGCAACTACTTCTGTATTAAGGGCGACAAGAGCACGCACTGTCGCGCGGTGCGTCTGGGGAAAAAATTCGCCATGCACACAACCAAGTAGCAATGCGACACGCGTAGCCGCTAGTTGCGGTTTCGCAAGGTCGCCTCGTTGACGAAACGGCGGCTGGCTCAGATCGGGGGATAATGCTTCGACCCTCGCTAGAAGTGCCGGCAATCGATTAACGAACGATCTACGTATTAACCGTTGAACACCTGAACGAGAGTAGATACGACTTGGAACAAGCAGTGCGCGAAGTACTCGAGGCTTGGAAATCACATGGCGCAAAAAGAAGGTTCGCACCCGCCAACTGCGGGGTTGGATCGCCGGCGCGTTTGCCATTATCGAAGCCCGAGCATCCTCCATAATGCGACCGTAAGGAACGGCAGACGGACAAGCAGTCTCACAAGCACGGCACTGCAGGCACAGATCTATATGACCGAGAACACGCTCAGTGACCTGAATACGTCCATCCTTCACCGCATCTATCAGGTGCAAGCGACCACGCGGTGATTCAAGTTCGTGCCCTGTAGCAACATAGGTCGGACAAGTAGGGAGACAGAACCCACAGTGAATACAGTTGCGAAGATCACTGGATGAAGGAATATCAGGACCCACGAAAGTGAGCTCCTGTATCTGCATATTCTTGTCAAAAGAATTAGTGGCCGCGCTCAAGTTGATACAGCCTTCCACTTGCCTGGATTAAGCGTACTGCGTGGATCAAACTGTGACTTGAGTGAATCGGTGAGACCGGCATCACTTACACCGAACGGGTCAACAACCTCTCGCAATGACTTAGAACCAGACTCGAGTTGAAGAAATCCTCCAAGCCTCTCGGCTACGACTCGCAAACCAAGCAGTGTTTGGGCATTCACATTTGGACATGACCAAACTGAACCGGCCGCTACATGCCCCCAAGAAGGACCGTCGATAATCTCCATATGATCGATGAATCCCGAAACTTCCGATGCCGGAACTCCGGCTCGAATCACGGTATCTATACCATCTCTGTGCGTAAGTGAACGAATCTGAGCCCAAATATCATTTCCGATATGCTCGGCACTCATATCATAATCACGAAGAATCTCGCGTAAAGTTTCTTCGGAACGCACTACAACTGACTCACTAGCAGCGAACTCGACGAGAACAGTAGCCACATCGCCACAATCAAGAATAGCGCTAGTCTTCGAATCTAGAATCGTGATAGCACGGGTCGCCAAGTTACGATCCCAGATTTCACATGCAACCGTACCTGCCCGTGAGAGTGAGCTACACACAATCGCAAAGCTCGATACAGCGGCGGGCAATGGCGAGAGTTTAAAGCTCGCTTCGACAATTACCCCAAGAGTGCCCAGTGCGCCCGTGTGCATACGATGCATGTCATAGCCGCTGACATTCTTAACAACGCGCCCACCACTTCTTGTCAATGATCCGTCAGGCGACGCGACTGTCGCACCAAGAATCAAATCTCGAGCTGCTGGCAGATGTCCACGCCAAGCACCTGATCGTGCCGTTGCAAGAAGTCCACCGATCGTCACCTGATCTCCCGGTGGAGGGTCAATCGGGAGATATTGTCCCTGCTCAGCAAGCGATTCCTGTAGCAACTTAAGAGTGATGCCTGCCTCGACAGTAATCGTGAGATCTTCGGGAGCATAATCAAGAACTCGGTTCAGAGCGGTCGTATCAAGCGCCAGATCGTAATGCGTCAAAGGTCGACCTAAAGTCAGAGCGGTGCGACCTCCCTGAGGCATAACAGCCAAGTTTCGCTGATTCGCTACCAGTAATATTTCGGCGAGCTCAGATACAGAGCTTGGCCGTGCAGCCATGATCGGAGAGACGCCGTCACACATGTATTGTTCCGGTGGACGTTCCGTACCGGCTGACAATACTCCTAGTAGATCTTCCAAATCATCTCTATCAACATCTCGCTCTCGGCCGGACGTCGGTTTTTTTTCGAAATCACCAGGCGTTGAGAATGTACTAGTCACTCTGGAACATACCTTCAGACATCCACTCAAACATAGATACCTGGCCCCAGTTTTCGCTTAATTGGTTCGAAGTGACCTTGGGCACAGCCATGTCCAGTTGGGAGAATTTTACAAGGGTTAAACCGACCGGTCGGATCGAAAGCAAGGCGAACCGAACTCATTGCCTCGAGATCTGCTTCGCTAAAAATCCAATCCATATATTCACGTTTTTCCGTGCCAATCCCGTGCTCACCCGTGATCGAACCACCTGCATCAACACAAAGTTTCATAATCTCGCCACCGAGTTGAAGCACGCGTTCGGTGGCACCTTCTTCTTCTGGATCGAATAAGACAGTCGGATGCAAGTTGCCATCTCCGGCATGAAACATGTTCGCACACTTGAATCCATACTCTCTGCTTAGCCCAAGAACTTGGTGCAGTACTTCTGGCAAGCGAGAACGTGGAACCACTCCATCGAGGAGATACAGCGCGGGTGCTGTATGGCCAAGGGCACCAATAGCTGACTTACGACCTTCCCACAACGCTTCGCGTTCTTCGGCTGTCCTCGCGATACGAATGTCCCGGGCACCCTGACTCTTGCAAGCCTCAATAACGATCTCGGAATCTTGATCAACAGCCTCGACAAGGCCTTCAACTTCCATTAGGAGAACTGCACCAGCATCAAGCGGATATCCCGCATTCACACGAGGCTCAACGACACGAATTGTCTCCTGATCAAGCATCTCCATCGCCATCGGAACAACTCGACGCCGAATCACTTCAGAGACCGCGTTTGATGCCTCATCAACAGTAGAAAAGATAGCAAGCATCGTTCGAATCGCTTCATTTTCCCGAATAAGCCGCACGGTGATGGCAGTAACGATTCCGAGCGTTCCCTCGGAGCCGACAAACAAGCCTCGAAGATCGATGCCTGGCGCATCAACTTGCCGAGAGCCGAGATTCACCACACTCCCACCAGGTAACACTACTTCAAGTCCTAATACATGGTTCACAGTTGAACCGTGCGCCAGTGTATGCGGTCCGCCAGAGTTCGTACCGACATTTCCACCGATAGTACAAATTCGCTGTGACGATGGATCTGGCGCATAGAGTAGACCAAAAGAACTTAATGCATCTTGCAAATCCAAATTGATCACACCTGGTTCGACTACCGCAAGGCGATTCGCTGCATCGATTTCTCTGATCGCATTCATCCTCGTCAGGACTACAAGTAATCCACCCATGACCGCAACAGCCCCACCAGCGAAGCCCGTACCTGATCCTCGAGGTACAACAGGAACGTGGTGTTCTTCGGCGATACGCGCTGCAGCCGCAACTTCTTCAGTCGTACGTGGTAAGACAACAACGTCAGGAGCAGATCGATCGATCGACGAATCGAACTCATAAGGAAGCAGATCTTCCGGCTCGAAGAGTACGGCTTCGATACCAAGCGCTGCTTGTAAATCGTGAACTAGTGGTGATGGTTGGGTACGAGCCATGATGCCGGAATTGTAACATCGCGTTTGAATAAAACTTAAGAAATGAACAATTGCGCAGCTTTTTAGCTGATCCCTATCGACAATCCGACTGCCGCGCGCTACGGTGATCTTGAATCGAGCCCCAAGGTACGGGCATTTTGGGCTCAACGCGCGCCCAAATCATTGGAGGAGGACCGATGAACAAGACGGAACTAGCTGACAAGGTCGCTGCACAAACTGACATTAGCCGTGCAAAGGCGTTAGAGGTCGTCGATGCAATTTTCAGCGTGGCAAGTGGAGAAGGCATTATCGCCACTGAGCTAGACGCAAATCGTGACGTCACACTCGCTGGCTTCGGCAAGTTTGAAACGCGCATGCGGAATGCACGTGAAGGACGTAACCCAGCCACCGGAGCGACAATTCAAATCGCAGCAAAGACCGTTGCATCATTCAAGGCAGCCAAAGGCCTGAGAGATCGGGTCTCAAGCTAACTTTCCTCCCCGAATGCTATCTAGCGAATAGGCAAAGGCGGCCTTTATAGGCCGCCTTTGTTAATGTAAACACCATGACAATCGTCCGGAGAATAGAACTGCCGCTAGACAGCTATCAGTTCCGCTACAATCCACTTAGCCTAAGCTTTCAGCCTGGAGGAATCTGATGGTTGATTTCAGCGATACGCCTGAACAGGCTGTTTGGCGAGCCGAAGTACAGGCGTTTGTAAATGAGAACTTACCGTCCGAACTTGCCGATGATGAATTCTATTCTGGAACACTGGGAGGACTTCATCGCGGACCACTAGGCAAGGAACGTGAATCGCTGATCAAGTCGTGGCGATCCGCGATCCTCAATCGTGGATGGATAGCTCCAGCATGGCCAAAAGCATATGGAGGTGCCGAATTAACCGAGATGGAACAATTCATCTTGCGCGAAGTCTTCACGGAAATGCACGCTCCCATACAGAGCGTGCATGATGTCGGATCAACAATCTTGGTGCACGGCTCAGAAGAACAGAAACAGAAATATCTACCACCTATGGTGCGTGGGGAAATTAATTGGGCACAGGGTTACTCAGAACCAGGATCAGGATCGGACCTTGCCTCAATCCAGACACGCGCAACACGCGACGGTGATGATTTCGTAATCAACGGTCAGAAAATTTGGACTTCTGGTGCCAAAACAGCCGACATGATTTTTGCGCTAGTAAGAACAGATCCAGAAGCGCCTAAGCATCGGGGAATTAGCTACCTGCTTTTCGAAATGAACCGACCGGGAATCTCAGTGCAACCACTTGGCCAGATGACCGGCGCAACAAAGTTCAATGAAGTGTTCTTCGAGGATGTCCGCGTACCGGTGTCCGCTGCGGTTGGTGAAATCAACCGCGGATGGTACGTGGGTGCAACCCACCTCGACTTCGAGCGATCATCAATAGGGTCAGCAGTTGGATTTGCAAATCGATTGCACGACCTGATCGACTTTCTACGATTAGAAGCTGAGGCTGAAACAGGGCGTTCAAAGCTGAAGAGAGAACCGATTTATCGTCAACAGCTAGCAGACAGGTCAATAGAAACAACGGTGGCGCGACAATTCTCTAATCGAATCATCACTATGCAAGCACGGGGAGTTATCCCAAATACTGAAGCATCAGAACAAAAGTTATTCTCTAGCGAGCTGCACCAGAGAACATCGAACACCGCGATGAAAGCGCTGGGACAATATGGGATGCTCTACGACGAGAACGACCCGCGGACACCACAAAGAGCACGCTGGGGAACCTATTACCTAGCGACGGTTTCAGAAACGATTGGTGCTGGAACCTCTGAGATCCAGCGTAACGTGATTGCTACTCGTGGATTGGGACTACCTCGAGGCTAAGTACAAACGAGTGCTTTTCGCAGTGACTACGTACAACACGGGTACAGGCCCTGAAACGCTTCACTCTCAACAAGGACAAACGTTGTAGAATGTAGACACACGAACAAGACGGTTCCCTCAATGTTGCATATCGTCAAATTAAGTTGGGAAGAAACATGGACTGGAACGACACTCCAGAGCAGGCCGAATTTCGATCAGAAGTTCGTGAACTAATTGAAACGAAGCTTCCTGATCGATATCTGGGAGGCAACAGCCGACTTTCAACCGATGGCAACCGACGTGTCGCTGCCAGCTGGGATGAAGACCGGAACTCGGGAGATCCGGAACGAGAAGGCGCTGCTAAAGCATGGGTCACTGCCCTTGCTGATCGTGGTTGGGTAGCACCTCACTGGCCAGAAGAATACGGGGGAGCTGGGCTCTCACCGATGGAACAATTCATCTATCGAATGGAAATGGCAGAGGCTGAAGCACCTGGTATCAGCCAATCTGGGGTGCAGATGCTTGGGCCCATGTTGATCGTGCATGGGACAGAAGAGCAGAAAAAACAACACCTATCTGGAATACTCTCAGGTGATGTCGTGTGGGCTCAAGGCTACTCCGAACCTGGATCAGGATCAGACTTAGCATCGCTCCAGACACGCGCTGTTCGTGATGGTGATGAGTACGTGGTCAATGGACAAAAAATCTGGACCTCCGGTGCTCATCAGGCTGACTGGCTGTTCATGCTCGCACGTACTGACCCGGACGCACCAAAGCATCGCGGCATCTCGTTCCTATTGCTAGAACGAGACACCCCGGGCGTCTCGGTCCAGCCACTGATCAACATGGGTTGGGAACACGGTTTTAACGAAACGTTCTTTGAAGATGTTCACATACCGGCAGCGAATCGTGTAGGCGAAGAAAACCGCGGTTGGTATGTCGGAATGACACTACTGGACTTTGAGCGTTCTAACATCACCGGTGCTGTCTCAGTGCGACGGAATCTCGACGCGCTCCGCGATTATATCTCCACGGGAGAGGGTGCGGAGATGTCACGAATCGAATCTATGCCAGTGCTAAGAGGTAGTCTCGCCGATCGATTCACCGAGACAGAAGTGATGTTCAATTTCTCGTTTCGAATCATTTCCATGCAGGACCGAGGTTTAATCCCGAATTATGAAGCGTCAACTTCAAAGCTATTCGCCTCGGAACTCGGTCAGAGGATGGCGAATACCGGTATGAAAGTTTTCGGAATGCACTCAAACATCTGGGATCGCGATCGAGCTCCAATGGGCGGGCAATTCACGCATAACTACGTCAGCTCAGTAGCATCAACTATCGCGGCCGGTACTTCAGAAGTGCAGCGCAACATCATCGCAACACGAGGGCTTGGTCTGCCGCGCGGGTAAACCACAAATCGCCGTCAGTGCGATAGTTCCGAAATATTTCGAACGTTCAACGAGAACCGCTATCTAAGTACAGCCGTTTGCTTGCGTTCGATTAAGTCATAATCGATTTGAGCACCAAGCCCTGGTTCGTCGAAAGCATAAACAAACCCTTGCTCATCTGGAGCAATGTCCTCGATAAGCCCATACTTCTGTGCTCCTGAAGGCAATAGCACCTCGAAATATTCACAATTCTTAATCGCCATCAAAACATGAAGATTAGCGACGTTGTTTAGAGAGTTACCTCCATGATGGACTTCGAAATTCATATGGAAAGCCTCGGCTAGATGAGCACCCTTAAGAATCGAAGTAATTCCACCTTTCACTGCAACATCCCCCCTGAGGTAGTCGGTAGCCTGTGAAATCAGCCACGGTGCATAAGCGTGAAATCCACCTGAAGAATACTCAGTAGCCATCAGCGGGATGCTCAGTAATTGGCGCAACTTGACATAGTTAGTCATGTCATCTTCGGCAAGTGGATCCTCATACCAATAGAAGTTCAGTTCTTCGACAACTTTTCCTACACGCAGAGCATCCGGAAAATCATATGCCCAAGTGGAATCCAGCATGATGCGGTAGTCGTCACCTACCGCTGCACGAACAGCACGACAAACAGCTATATCACCTTCAGCACTCTTAGTAGGTGGATGGATCTTATAAGCAGCCCAGCCATCTTCTTTGTATTGTTGAGCTTGTTCGGCATAGTCATCAGGGCTATCAAGTACCTGAGAACTCGCATAAGCCGGGACGTGGTCGCGGTACGAACCAATAAGTTGGTGAATCGGTAACCCAGCTATCTTTCCCGCAAGATCCCAAAGAGCAACATCGATAGCACCAATCGCTCGTAAGGTTGTCTGACGGTGGCGATTAACAAGCCGCTGGTACATCAGCTCTCTAGCAAGTGGATCCTCACCGATAATTGCAGGTTTAAGGTGACGAACAATCGATAGTGCATCAAGTTCGGCACTGAACATTGAACTGCCAAGAAATGCATTTCCTTCAATGCCTTCGTCGGTCTGGATCGTAACGAGACCGAGCTGACTAGAGCCTTCAAAACTTGGAGCAAGATGACCATATGTCGTCTCAGGAATGCCATCCCATGCAAAGAGCTTAACTGTGAGATCAGTGATTTTCATGGGAACACCTTCCGAACGTTAACGTCACCAGACTTGTGGCGAGGGAGATACGGACCGGCCGAACAGAAATGCAATAATGGACAAATCTATCGCGGCAATAAAGATTCACGAACCCTGTTATACACACAACTCTTTTTG
>DKLZ01000044.1 GCA_002455955.1 Dehalococcoidia bacterium UBA6627 | reverse complement strand
TGGTTAGCGGCAATAATTCGAGTGTTTGGGATGCAGTTCCGATTCATCGGCGCTGGTTGGTTAGTCGCCGTTGAGCTTGATCAGTCGCCATTTTGGTTAGGGGTAGTTTCACTTGCGACGTCTTTACCGACGATCATACTGTCTATTCCGGCAGGAGCATTAGCAGATCGAACCGAACCCTACCGCTTATTAGTAGTCAGTCAGCTGCTCAGTTTCATCAGTCTGTTTCTACTTGCGCTATTGATTGTGACGGGAACAGTCACACTCTGGATGGTGATCGTATGGGCCTTAGCGACAGGTGCGTTCCAAGCATTACAGGCACCTTCGATGGTTGCGCTCTTGCCTCGGTTAGTTGAACGTCCGGCGATGGCTAGTGCTGTCGCGTTGAATAGTGGCGTCTGGGGAGCGATGCGAATTATTGGACCGGCCGCAAGCGGAGTATTGATTGCATTGGTCGGTACAGGTCAAGGATTTTTCGTTGCGGCGACAGTAACGGCTATCGCACTGGTGATGCTGCTAACGATCCGATTGCCCGAACGGAATACGGAAACAGTGGTTATGGATCAGAATGGGATTATGGTTGGCCTCCGATTCATCTTTTCGGAACCACTCTTTTTTACAATCATTGGGCTCTCGTTTTTTGCCTCCGTCTTTGGATCTTCCTACGTCGTGTTGTTACCTATTTTTGCCGAAGATTTGCTCAAGGTGGGATCAACCGGATTTGGATTCATGGAAGGCTCTGCTGGAGTCGGTGCAATTATTGGTACCTATGCAGTACTGCACTATGGTGTCGGCACGATGCCTGGGCGTCTGATGTTCGGGTTTGCTCTGTCTTTCGGTGTCATTATTGCTGTTTTTGCAACCACAAGATCACTTGAAGTGGCCTTAGTATTGCTTTTGATTGGCGGTTTGGCCGAGGAAGTCTTTCTATTAATTGGGATGACTGTGCTTCAGCTAGCGGTGCCTGATCAACTCCGTGGTCGCGTGATGGGTATCTGGACGATGACTTATTTTATGTCCTCGGTCGGTGGATTCATGGCTGGAATTACGGCGGAAATGGTCGGTGTGCGTGTGACTATCGCAGCAGGAGCGTTGATGGTGAGCGCGTTCGCGTTGGCCGCATATTTCGCTGCTGAGACGGTGCGTAATTTGCGAGGTAATTTTCTTAGTGAAAAGGCGGTCGATTGGGATGGTTGATCATTCTTTTGTCGCGACACGTTAACATTAGGTCGAAACAAGATGATCGCTATAGTGAACATTGAGATTCGTGTCGTGGTGACTTAGGAGAATGAAAATGGTCGACTTCAAAGATTCGCCCTCGGAAGCGGAATTTCGTTCCGAAGTAGTTATGTTTCTCGAAGAGACGAAATCACTGCGCGCTGACGGAAAAGATCCCGGCGCTTCATTCGGTCCGAAATCTGTGTCGGACGGAAAAATGTCTGACTATGAGGAATGGCGAGATGCGCTCGTTTCGAAATCTTGGGTGGCACCGCATTGGCCCGTAGAATCTGGCGGTGCAGGATTGAGTTCTCGTGAGCAGTCAGTATTGAATGAAGAATTCGCTAAGGCCGGAGTCAGTAACATCGGTGGCTTTGGCACGATGATGCTCGGGCCGACATTAATCATTCACGGTACTGATGAACAGAAAACCGAACACCTCCCTCGGATTATGGCGGGTGAGATTGCTTGGTGTCAGGGTTGGTCGGAGCCAGGTGCAGGCTCAGACCTTGCATCGCTCCAGACGCGAGCGATGCGAGATGGTGACGAGTACGTGGTTAATGGCCAGAAGATTTGGACATCGGGTGCGCATCAGGCGGACTGGATGTACATGCTTTCACGTACTGATCCAGATGCCCCTAAACATCGCGGCATTTCATTTCTAATGTTCCCGATGACTAACGATGGTGTTACGGTCCGGCCACTGACTCAGATGACTGGGCATTCTGACTTCAACGAAGTGTTCTTTGAAGACGTGCGTGTCCCTGTAGCAAATCGTGTTGGTGAGGAAAATCGTGGATGGTATGTAGGTGCCACGCTGATGGATTTCGAACGAAGTGGGATTGGCTCTTCGGTCGGAACTCATAAGAGTTTGCGCGAATTACTCAAAAGAACGAAGGCTCTGCCACGAGAAAGATCACAGCTTGAGCAAAGTGCGGTGCGTTCGGCATTCGCCGAACGCGTGATCGATGCAGAAGTAGCGCTGCTATTTTCCTACCGGTTGATCACCCTTCAAGCGGCAGATTTAGTGCCGAACTATGAGGCATCGATGACGAAGATGTTCAGTTCTGAGATGAATCAGCGTATTGCTCAGTTAAACATGAAAGTGCATGGGCTTTACAGTGCTTTATACGATTCGAACGAAGAACCTAGTACTACGACGCAGGCGTCATATCGGTATCTCAGGTCAGCGGCAAACACGATAGAGGGAGGGAGTTCCGAGATTCAGCGAAACATCATTGCAACGCGCGGTCTGGGATTACCTCGGGGATAGTGGCCTGTGATGGAATTCACCTTGGCGAGTAACTGATAGCCCCAAGCGATGATCACGAAGACAGATCTCCCTCCGACGATCGCTCTATATGCGAAGGATGAGAATTCGAATGTCCTAGGGACGACTGAAGAACTTGCTTCGTTACTTGATTTGCCTGTGATTGATAGTCCCAATACTGAGTATGAGTTGTTACTTGTTGTCACGAAAGGACGACTAGAACTCCATCAGACAAATTCTGAAGTCGGTCCAGTATTTTGTGACTTCGTTTCCAACGAGTTTATGCGGAGACAGATCGTCTCGTTGCGTGGTGACTTGCTGGCAAAAGCTGTCGGATATAAAGGAGACCGAATTAAGATCGTCGACGCAACAGCGGGATTTGGTCGGGATGCGATGCTGTTGACTCTTTTAGGATGTGAAGTCACTGCGATCGAGCGTGATCCGGTTGTCGCTGCTCTACTGATTGATGGAGTACATCGAGCTCTAGGGCACCCAGTCTTACAGGATGCTGTACAACTCCTCAAGCTAATGACTGGGGATTCTTGCCAGATATTGTCCGAATTAGATATACCACCGGACGTTATTTATCTCGATCCGATGTTCTCAGGCAAGAATCGCAAAGCTCGACCAAAAAAAGAGCTTTGGGCTCTAGCTCGGTTGGTACGTGACGATGATGATGGTTCATCACTTCTTACACATGCACTGGAAACTGGATGTCAGCGGGTAGTGGTGAAGCGTCCCTACAAAGGGGTAGCGCTTCCAGTAATGGATGGGCGTTTACCTGATATCCAGTTTCGTGGGACAACGATCCGATTCGATGTATACCTCCAGCCTGAAGTAGTTGTGGGTTCATGCACTAAGAATGCCAGTTTGTCGAAAAATGTGGAGGGTATTAGCTCCAAGTCCTCTTATTGAGATGTGGTTTGGTCGGACTTTCGGTAGTCAGTATCTGGGCTACTAGCAAAACAACCAATACCCACAGGGTCTCAGCGAGGATTAGATGGAGAATCTGAGTTTCGAGAGGTGTCAGTAAGATAATGTTGAACATGCCTACAAGAAATTGAAGAGCGACCACTGTTTGTATTGCGATTAATGGTTTTGAGAACCCACCGGTAGTTACATAACTAAGTTGAAGTGTCATGTAGAAGATACCGAGCCCTCCTATGATAGCCATGGCAGGATGGATTCCTCGGACGCTAATTAGAATCAACGCGATAGAGGTCTCGTGAATATCAACTTCATTGGACAGGGCAAGTGTGTCTGCGAGCGAATTGATCGTCCCAGTGATAGCAATCAAGAGTACCGTGACCACAATTATAGCTAGGAGTTTGGTCGGGTATTTGGAGAAATCGAGGCTAGGTGCTGGATATCCGCGAGTAAACCAGGTGATTAGTGCAATTGATCCGACAAGTAGAAAAGTGTTGATGACATGCAGTACGTCAGCGATCACCCGCCCCCAAGAAGCATTGGATTCAACCCAACCGAACAACACAAGTGCTGCGCCAAGCAATATCTCGACTATCAAGAAACAAGTGGCAATCAGAACGGTGATCCAGATGTGATGCTGTCGATCGTAGAGTTTCCAAGCGCTTACAAGCAGAAAAATGAATCCAATACTCAGAACAATTGTTGCGAGACGGTGTGTAAATTCGATAGCTGTATGAGCGTCGCTAATGCTTGGGAACAATGATCCGTGACAGCGTGGCCAGCTCTCTCCGCATCCGGCTCCGGATGCGGTCGCTTGAACAACATCACCGCTTACGATTACTACGACCGTGAATATCAGAAGGCACCAAGTGAACCCACAGAACCTGCGTTGAAGCTTGGCGAAGACAGTGGGGGAAAAGTTGGCGCGGGTCATCACCTAATGATAGGTGGGTTAGTTCTCAGTCGCTCCCGGTTCCACGGGATTTCGTATTAATCCCATTGTTAGATTGTTATTAGGTGGCGGGACGTTGCTCTTCGATCCGTTTCCGCCGTTCTTTGTTGTACTTCACGCTTGGGCTTGGCTCTGTTGGTTGCCAGTCTCGGTAAGCCGTTTTGTCGTCTATCGGCCATTCGATTTCAACATCAACTCGAGTTTCCGGTTCTGTTGCATTAGCGAGCAGGTCGATAGCGGCTTCTGAGACCGTTCGTTGCATGGCAGGATCATCGGGCATGCCAAAAGCATGTCCGAAAGGAAACTGGACACCGATTATTCGTGATAGTCGGAATCGCTCGGCGATGAATGGCACCATAGTTACGGTGACAGTGGGAATGCCGGTCAGTTCCAGTTCGCGTGCCAGCACGGGCACGTGTTTGCAGCAAGCTGGTCAGGCTGGTGCGAGAACTAATGCGCTAACCCCTGATTGCTTCAACCGATTAGCGACCTCTGGTATCTGCGTAGTTCGCCAGTCAGCAAGTCTAGAGTCCTGATATCCCATGAACGAATAGTGATCCTCAGCAAGTCGACCGATCCGTCCTTCGGCTTCTAATTCTGCAAAAGCCCGAAGTGGCAGAGCAACGTTGATATCACGCTCTATATCACGAGTATTAATGTGAAGGTGTGCGACGCCCACATGGTCCTGTTCAAGGTCTCTTGGAATTACCCTATACGTTGGGTCACCCCAGGTTGGATTAGCTCGTTCGGTATCAAGATCAAAGGGCTGCTGTTCACCTTTTACGTAGATCCCAGCCGAAGTTAGAAGCGCGATTGTTGAGTCTTCGATTGCATGTTCAAGCGGTGACCAGACGGGTTCATCATGCTGGAATTCGACCTGTTCGAAACCTGCACGGAAACTATGAGGTAAGTACTTAAAGCTGTCGACGGTCATGATGTCTCCTAGGTCGTCGAGTATTGTAACGCGGCAGCACTTGAAAAACCTGATTATCGCACACACCGTTTATGTGCTGTCGATTGATATCAGGTGTTACACAAGATCGAACGTTAGTTCTCTTGCTGAGACGCTAGTGGTTTACGAGTGGGAGTGATTCAAGAGGATAATTACGAGGTGAAATCAGGGTTTTGAAGAGGCAAGATACTTCTTTCTATGTCGAATCGTGCCTGAGCAAAAGATGCTAATGGAGCACTAATTCGGCGCAGTGCGGTAATCATTGCGATTGCATCAGATGATAGGCGGGTAGACCCACCATCGCGGCCACCTGAAGTTGATTCGACGAAGGTGAGGTCTGCTGCGCTCTCCATCTCTCGCAGCTTTTTCCACGCAGTACGGTAGGGCAGATTAAGTGTTTCTGCCGCTGCCGCCACTGATCCTTCTTCAGCAACTGCCTCTAGCAATTGGGCAAGGAAATCGCTGATAACGACCTCACCATCGGATTCGATCCAAACTTTCGTGCGTACCTTGAAACCGCTTGTCACTTGGGTATGGTCGTCAGAAGCAGATTTAACGGCGCGTTGAGTTTGCTGAAACTCGGACCGTGGTTCGGCCATCATGAAACCTCCGATGTGATTGTTCGTCAGCGACAGTGAGTGTAACGTCTTGCACCCACGTGCAACACGATGATACGGAAGCAGGGGTGTTCACTGCGAAAGCGAATTTGTGGTTTCGGATTAGTTCTGGTTGGCATAATCGGTCTGGCGTCCTGGTTTGGCGACGCCTGTAGTGACGATACCGAGATGATACTCGCGACGTCGACGAGCACTGAAAACAGTGGATTACTTGCTGTGCTTGTTCCGCTCTTTGAAGACCAAAGTGGTTATTCGGTCAAAGTAATCGCAGTGGGTTCTGGAGCAGCTATGAAAATGGGCGAACGAGGTGATGCAGATGTGCTTCTGGTGCATTCCCCTGCGGCAGAGACGGCGTTTATCGAAGCTGGTTTCGGCATCGAAAGGACCCCGGTGATGTTCAACGATTTCGTCATAGTAGGACCACCAGCAGATCCCGCGGCGATCAAAGGGGCACCGAATGTTACAGCTGCCTTGTCTAAAATTCATGATGCCCGTGCAGCATTTATCAGTAGAGGTGATGAATCTGGCACTCATAAACGAGAGCTAATACTGTGGGAAGACGTCAGGCAAGATGTTGACTTCACTGGTGACTGGTATGCAGAAACTGGACAAGGAATGGGTGCGACGTTGACGATCGCCGCTGCGACTGATGCATATACCTTGACCGATCGTGGTACTTGGCTCGCTGTATCGGATCGGAATGAGCAGTCGATTAATTTCGAGGGAGGTGATGAATTGTTAAATGAATATCATGTCATCGTTGTTGCTCCCGAACGTCATAATCGATTGAACGTAGAGGCCGCACGGAGCTTCCGTGGCTTCCTAATTGCACCAAAGACACAGGAAATCATTTCTACTTTCGGCCGTGAGGAGTACGGTCAGTCAATGTTCACGGCGTATGCAGAATAGTGCTCAACGCAGATGGATCTGATTTTTGACGGACTTAGTGAAGCGTGGCGATTACTTGTTACTGGTGACAGTGACGTCTACGGGATTACGTTTCGGACGGTTGTCATCACTGGAGCGTCGACACTGATAGCTTTGGCCATAGGGCTGCCTGTTGGACTTGGATTGGCGCTAGTACGGTTTCCAGGGCAGCGTGGACTAGTTGCACTTGCAAACGCAGGAACAGGAACACCACCGGTAGTCGCAGGCTTGGTGGTCGCGATTTTGCTGTGGCGCTCAGGTCCACTCGGCGGGCTTGGACTCATCTATACGCCTGCTGCGATGGTGATTGCTCAGGCACTAATAGCAACACCAATTATTACTGCGATTACAGCAGCAGCGGTCATGGCTTTGCCACCCACACTTCATCTGCAGATTAGGGCTATGGGCGCGAATCAACGTCAGTATTTGTGGTTGATCACCCGTGAAGCGCGGTTACCGTTATTGGTTGCGGTCATGGCTGGCTTTGGTGCTGTAGTCTCTGAAGTGGGTGCGTCGATGATGGTTGGTGGAAACTTATCAGGTGAGACCAGAGTGCTGACGACAGCGGCAGTTCTCGAGGTGAGTAAAGGTAACTTTGGGACTGCATTAGCGCTGGGGTTTGTGCTCCTCGCATTTATTGTCGTGATCGCCGGACTACTTACCGCTGTGCAACAACGAGCACGTCGTCAATGAAGCAGATATCCACTTCAGATCCTGTTTTAGAGTTCGCTAAAGTTCGAGTTCGACGCGGAGGGCGTGAAGTACTTCACATTTCGGAACTTTCAGTCGATGAGGGTGCAGTTCTTGCAATATTGGGCCCAAACGGATCTGGGAAGTCAACCTTACTGCTGACTGCGGCTTTACTCTTGCCGATTTCTGAAGGCACCGTGTCTTTGTTTGGTGAACCTGCAGTCGGTAGGTCTGAGGTCAGGCTACGACGTCAAACTTCAACTGTGTTTCAAGATCCGGCCTTGTTAGACATGGATGTCCGACGAAACATCGAAATTGCTCTTGCGTTCCGCAATGTGTCTTCTCGTGCAAGGCGCGAACAGTCTGAAAGGTGGTTGAATCGACTCGGTATAAAGCATCTCGAAAAAGCTATGCCTCATGCACTGTCTGGAGGTGAAGCAAGGCGTGTGAGCTTGGCTCGTGCTTTTGCGATTCACCCTCGCCTTCTATTCCTTGATGAACCTTTCTCAGCACTTGATCCTGAAGCACGGTCAGAGATGATCGGTGATCTACGACAATTGCTTCGAGATGAAGGAACAACTGCAATGCTTGTGACCCATGATCACAGCGAAGCGCAGTTGCTTGCCGATCAGGTGCTTGTATTGTTCGACGGTGTGCAAGGGCAGCTTGATTCAACTCGAGCACTGTTTAACTTTCCTGCAAATCCGGAGGTCGCTGCATTTCTCGGATATTCCATCGTCGATCCCAAGGGACTTCCCGAATTGCTCAGGATTGTGGTTCCACGCATATCTGCTATTCATCCTGCAGCAGTTCGTCTCACAAACGATACCGAGGGGAGCTACTCTGCACAGGTTATTGCGGTGCAAGGTTCTCATGGAGACGGACGCCTGCTATTAGCCGTTGGTGAGGAGAAAATCACCGCCACAATGCCTGTCGATCGGATTAATGAACTCGACCTACGTCCCGGCATAGCAATTCGATTTGAGGTCGATACAGGTGGGATCATCGATTGGAGCGGCAGTGGCTAATCGTCATTGGTCATGGAAGGCTATCAGTCCAAGTTTCACCTCCCCAGGGCCATTCGACGAGCAAATGCGTACCGGTTTTGTTCCAGCGTGCAAGTGTGCCGCCAAAAGCCGTGGGTAGGTCAGACATGAGGATGCGTTGATTCAGCGAGGCCATCTCGAGGATGATGAGGTTTCCGTCCTTGGTGAAGGCGATAGCCTCTGCATCCGGTGCCCAACGAGGATTTTGTCCATTTACGCATACATCATTGGCATGTCGTGGGTGTATTAAGAGGAAGCCGTTGCAATGAGGTGAACTTTCAATTATTGCGGCGAGGCCGGTTGAAGTCATAATCACTGGTGCGAAGCCGGCTATGCTGATGCGCTCTGCAATACCTTCCCATTCAGCAAGAAGTTCACCTGAACTTGAATCGAAAACCGTTGTAATGTTCTCGACCGAATCATTTATCGTGACGGTGCGTCCACTCGGATCGAATTGAGCTGAGCTCGTCATCGCCATTGTCGTTATTGAATTTGTTTCAAGGTTCGGTAATCGTAGGATTTTTAGGACATTGTCACTTGTCATCATCAGCAAGGCATCTTCGGTCGGTGACCATTCATTAGAAGCATTGTTTGGGATGTTGAGCGAATCTGGACCCGGGACGTTGTGAAGTGTCACTCCATCAAGATCGATTGTTGCAATGTAATTTCCGGATGGTGACCAAGTCGCAAGATTCGTTCCCGGATCCGCAGCTGAATATCGACTTACAAAGGTTGCTCGGACCGTGCCGTCTAGATCATGGACGTCGTATCGGATGTGAATTTCGCCTGCGGGAGCCGGTATGCCGGTGTACGAGAGCAGTCGGTTGCCTTTCGGAGAGAATCCCAGTGGTAAGGTACTTGCCGAGCCTTCTAAGTCGACGATCGCACCGTCGACTTCGAGGTAGGTTTGGAAGCTGAGTCCGTCAATGCTTAGGCCTCCGTAGGCGCGGGCGTTGCCGGTACTATTAACACGTACCTGAAGTTCGGTTGATGAATCACTGATAACCACACCCTGGAGGTTGGTCCGTACTGTCCGCGGTCGTGCATCGCTTTGAGTGACGAGAGCGTTGACTATCTCACCGCTAGTTTCGAACCATGTATTCCAACTTCCAAGCCCATCGTGGATGATTGTTTTATTACCGGTTGCAACATTGAAGATCGCGATGAAGGAAGCTAGTTCACTTGGTGATTCGAGAACCACTGGCGTGCTGTTGCTGTCTACTTCGGTACTGGAGGGCGTTGAACCAGAGCTGCATGCAATGACGATTCCAGTCAGGACTGCGTAACCAAGTAATTTCAAGCGCAAGTACTCCTTAGCCTTGGTCGATAAACATTGAAATCTAATTAGTAGGTATCGGTTTCTAGAGATTTACAGCTAGGCAAGTCGTTGTGCGTTGGACGCCATCAAGGATTTGGAGGTCTTCGGTGATTGCTTTTCCAAGCTTGTCGAGGTCTTCAGCTTCGAGCTGAACGACGACGTCGAAAGGTCCGGTTACCGTGTCGACTGCTGTAATTGTCGCGAGTGTAGGTTTACTGTGGCGTATGGAATCACCGACTGCCTGTGTGCGACCTACCTCGGTCTCCACGAGCACATACCCTCGAACCGGCATCAATCGAACCCTTTCGAACTGCGACTTACCGAGCCGGCACCCCGCCGCACGGCAAATTTCAAAAATAGCTAATAACTAGAATATGAATCCTGCAGAGCTACTACGGATTAATTCTCGCTTAATATTCTTCATAATGGTAGACCGTCATTTGGTGATTCGAAAGGGCGTGCGACTTTCTGAGAAGAGGAGTTCACTTCGGGTAACTTAGGATTGATAGGAAGTGATGAGTTATTTCCTACGCTCACTCTTGTGGAAGGGTATTTTGTAGTATATGTCTAATGACTTCAGCGATATTCGCGCGCTTACGTTTGACGTTTTTGGCACTGTTGTGGATTGGCGCAGCTCGGTAATTCGAGAACTCGAGGTTATTGCCACCAACATTCATGTTGAGATCGATGCCGAAGAATTCGCTGATGAATGGCGGTCTGGTTATCCCCGCATCATGCAAGAAGTTCGCGACGGACTTCGACCTTGGGACACGATTGATGTATTGCATCGAGTGATACTCGAAGAGCTTATTCCACGTTACGGTTTAGAACGTTTATCAGAAGATGAGCGGACATCGTTGAATCGAGTATGGCACCGGCTTATTCCTTGGCCCGATTCTGTAGAAGGGTTGATGAAGCTGAAAACCAAGTATGTAATCGCGACTTTATCGAATGGGAACGTGGCCTTACTGGTCGATATGGCAAAGCACGCTGCACATGTTGATCCCTCAGGAAATGGTCTCCCTTGGGATCTAGTGTTCTCGGCTGAATTGTTCGGACATTTCAAGCCTGCGCCGGAGGTCTATTTAGGCGCAGCGCGATTACTCGATCTGGCTCCAGATCAGGTAATGATGGTGGCTACTCATGCTGGTGACTTACGAGCGGCAGCTTCGATAGGATTCAGGACAGCGTATGTTGATCGACCTATTGAATGGGGGATAAGTCGCGCGGCGGCCGAGAAGCGTAGTGGAGATGAATTTGATATCGAGGTAGATGATTTCCTTGAGTTGGCGGCGATGCTTGGAATTGAGTGAGTCTTGCAAACACAGCTAGCAGTTGGGATGGGCAGGGCTCGCACATTGGATTCTGTAATTCGATAACCGAACTACGAATCGTAGTAGCAGGTTCGC
>DKLZ01000009.1 GCA_002455955.1 Dehalococcoidia bacterium UBA6627 | reverse complement strand
AGCTACAACACCTGCGTTAGCAAGTTCGTCAAACGATACAAGCTCCTGACCAGCTCGCTCTTTCGTTATCGCACCAACCGTGAGAACACGAATCAGGCTATCGCTAGCACGCTTGTGTGCTTCTTCGACACGGTCCTGACTGTCTAATGCAGGATCAGTATTAGGCATCTGGCAGATCGTAGTGAATCCCCCAGCTGCTGCCGCTGTCGCTCCGGTTTCAATTGTTTCCTTGTGTTCCTGACCAGGAGTCCGCAAATGAGTATGAAGATCAACAAAGCCAGGACTAACAATTAAGCCAGTGGCATTAATTTTCGTCGCCCTAGGAGTCACCTTGGACGCACCTGCTCCTAAATGGGTTACATATCCATCTTCGATCACGACATCAGCCAATTCATCAATTCCAGATGCGGGATCGATGACTCGGCCGTTGATGATAGCTAGGGGTGTTGACTGCTCAATCATTTATCGTTTTTACACTCCACTTCACTCCGGCGCGAGTAGGAATCTTCCATTCAACCCATACACTTGAATCATGAGCAATGGAACATCAGACGCAGATAGATTGGGTCGAGCCGACCTACAGATCCATACCTCTCATGGTGATGGGATGGGGGACGCAGCAGAAATCTTCGACGTTGTCGACAAAAACGAGTTTCTTGATGTAATCGCGATTACCGATCACGACGACATTAATGGTGCCCTGCTGGCCCGTGAAATACATGCACAGAAGCGTCGTTCATTCGATTTGATCACTGGGATTGAAATAACGACATTACAGGGACACTTATTAGCACTTTGGGTTGACGAACCAGTTCCCTCGTTCCGAAATCTGGAAGAAACAGTAGCGGCTATCCATCGTCTTGACGGTTTAGCTATCATCCCGCATCCATTTTCTATGCTGACACGATCAATCGGACGCCGTAGGTTAGAACGCAATCTCGAAATTGCTGATCACACCGCGCATGTTGATGGAATTGAGCTAGCTAATCCCACTTCTTTTGGTTGGGACACAAGAAAAGCTCAGCGTCTCAATGACGAATGTTATCGACTTGCCGCTACTGGAGGTTCAGACGCTCACTTCCTTGAGTTACTAGGATCGGCATACACATCATTTCCAGGCCGCACAGAACAAGAGCTCCGTATCGCGATCGAAAACCGTATCACCGAAGGACATCTTGGGCGCAAGGTTCCACTACTTGAGATCGGCCTTCGTCGATTGGCTCACCAACAAGTGCGTGGACTAAGTGATACTCCAAGGAAGGTACTCGGGCCGCCACTACGTCGATTCCGAAGAAACGTTTGGCGTCGGAAAGAATTATAGACAACGGCTCCCTTGTCAAAAGCTTCCTACTGTCGAAAAACAAGGGGAGGTTCGCCATCACCCCACCATTCGACCTCGGGAACAAGAGTGGTACCACTCGCAGAAGCAACACGTGTCTGAATTTCCAACATCAATGAGGCGACGTCTGAGGCAGTTGCAGTTCCGTCATGGACGATGAAGTTCGCATGCAACTCGCTGACCTGTGCTCCACCAAACATGAGTCCTTTACCACCAGCTGCTTCAATCAAGCGGCCCGCTGTATCGTTTGCAGGATTACGAAAGATTGAACCTGCGTTTCGTTCAGCAGTAGGTTGAGTCCTCTGCCTTCCTTGCAGTAAACGCGCCATCTCCTCCCGGCACTCAGCCTGTGGGCGCGGCACGAGCTGCAGAGTGGCGTTCAGAACTATTGCGCCGCTACCACTCAAACTTGTCCTTCGATAGTGAAACGCAAGCGAACTGCGATCCAAAGTGCGAACAGCACCTTTGTCGAACACATCCACTGCCTCTACAAGCTCTCCTATAGCTCGACCATCTCCGATCCCTGCGTTGGTCTGAAGCGCTCCTCCAACAGTCCCAGGAATACCTATCGCAAATTCAAGCCCACCAAGATTGCGCTCGGCAGCAGCACGAGCAAGTGCAGGAAGCATGACTCCACCTCCGACACAAACACGAGAGCCCTCAAAGCGAAGGTCAGCACAGGCGGCACGCAGCGAGATCACTACGGCGATTATTCCTTCGTCAGCGATGAGTATATTTGAGCCTCCACCTATCACTCGAAGAGGCAGCTGGTTCGAGATAGCCCAATCAGTGACGTGCCTCAGTATCGAAATATCAGCCGGCTCACCAAAGTAAGCGGCCGGTCCACCAAGCCGCATATAGGTGTGTCTCGCGATTGATTCATCGCGGCTGAGCATGAGCTCAGACGGAGCTTCCAAGAGCCTTCGTGCCATTAGATGATGGTAGCTGATTTCGGTTCGGCGCATGCCCCTAACCATCTTGCGAGAACATGTCTTCCTGACCGAGCTCAGAATCTAAATCGGTTTATAGGATGCCATTCATGATTTCTCGCACCGATCCCCAATAGTCGCATTATCCGCATCTTCACTTTTTCATCGGGATATATCGACCCTGTGCTGAAAATTTCAAATAGGAGGAGCCTGAAGATGGAAATCAGTTGCCTGTTGGTAGACATGGGCGATACCAAGTGCCTTCGCATCTTGAAATAACGCGGTCGAAATCATCAAACCAGTCGGCAATCCATCTGCATCAAAGCCGTTCGGGACACTAATTGAAGGCTGATGCGTGAGGTTGAATACGGACGTGTTCCGTAATTTCGAGGCCGGCGGCCTCTCTTCCCTCGGATCGTCAGCAATCGGTTCAGCGACGATAGGCGACGTTGGGATAATGTATGCGTCGATACCTTGGAGCGCTGCCTGGTAAGCAGCTTCAACAATCTTTCGAGTCTCTAAGGCTCGAATGTAATCCGCGACTGGCGTCTCAAGACCACGCAGCATACGGCGGCGCTGGGGTTCTGCAACTCCATCACTCTGTCCCTGAATCTGTAATACAACCTCGTTAAGCGAGCCCGCTTCAGCAGGAATGATCGGAGCAATTCTTTGACGCCAATTCTCCTCTCCAGCAAGAGGTTCCCGCTGCTCGATCGAGACCCCTAGACCACGAAACATATCAAGTGATTTTTCAAAATTCTCTAGAATTGCATCATCGCTGCCATCGATCAGAGAAGGAATCACAGCAAAGGTCATCCCTGATATTTCAGTATTAAGGTCGGCAGTGAAGTCTTCAGGCGGTCGTTCGACCGAATCCAGATCTTGCTCGTCGTGACCAGCAAGTACATTTAACATCAGGGCACAATCCTCAGCACTACGAGCTATCGGCCCTGCGTGATCAAGTGTGCCTGAAAGCGGGATCACGCCGGCACGGCTTACAAGCCCATAGGTCGGCTTATGCCCGCTGATCCCACAGAAGGCAGCTGGAATGCGAATCGATCCGCCAGTACAGCTACCAAGCGCACCGAGAGCCTGACCGGATGCGACCGCACTCGCTGATCCACCTGAGGAACCTCCTGGAACACGATCTAGGTTCCACGGATTACGAGTAGGTCCATAGTGCGCGTTGTTCGTGGTCGCACCAAGAGCGAGTTCATGCGTATTGGTCTTTCCGAGAATTACAGCTCCAGCTGCCCTGAGAAGGTGAACAGCTCTTGCATCGTTAGCAGGAACTCGCTCACTCAGAGCTCCTGTTCCACCCGCAGTTACCACTCCTGCGGTGTCATAGAGATCCTTGACGGCTATCGGGATACCGTCCAGAGGACTCAGGCGCCTCCCTGAATTTGCACGATCCGTGGCGGCTTCAGACTCGGCATAAGCAGAATCCTCCATCAGACGGACAAACGAGTTCAGGCGACTGTCGGTTTCCTCGACACGCGCTAGCGCCGCTTCGACAAGCGCAGTAGAACTAGTCTCACCGATTTCAATTGCCTTGCTGGCATCAGTGAGTGAGTGGTAAGAGAGAGTTGTCATAGTTGGATCCTCCAAACTCTGGATTAGCGGTAGAGTAGACAACGACTCGACAGGTTTGACCACCCACCAAGTACTACCTAGGCTCACCCGCACGGTGTAAATGCCATCTTGCCCGCAGAACCACCATCTCGAAACGGAGACTTATGATCGATTTTGGTCTCGTAGATGCCGTAGATAGTGAATCGATCGGTCCTCCTGGACAGCGTACATTCCGTCTACGCGCGAATAAAGAAGCTAACTACGCGGCACTCTGGTTCGAGAAAGAGCAACTTGCTCTATTAGGGAGAGAATTCTCAAAGCTACTAGCAGAACGATCTCACCACCGAGGAGAACCTGCTAAATCAATCCCTGAGATGGGTCCGTTTCCAGCCAATCCCCAAGTCGAAGTACAGGTGGCACGCCTTGGTTTGGACTTCGACGAAAAAACCGAGCACATCATTTTGCTAGCAGATGATGCGATAGCACTTGAGCAAGGAGACACTCCAAAATTCCGGATGGAAATCAATCGCGAACAGGCGATCTCCACGATCCGCTCGATCGATGAAACTATCGCCGGAGGCCGCCCACTTTGTCCATTATGCAATCGTGTCCTTGAACAGAATGGTGACTGCATCGCATGTCCGGGCAGTAATGGGCACCTCAGTGAAGTTGCTTTACCTCCAACGGGAGACTAAACGTAACCACGGAAAACGACGGTTAAGCTTGATAATGCTCAGTGTGAATTGCGCACTTAGTCGACTGGCCTTGATCTTGAAAATCCACCTGAGTAACCACCGAATTACTTGGGACCACCAATGACTTCGACATCTGCATCTGAACCGACAAACGGTCGGTTACCGTTCTACGGCTGGTGGATTGTGATCGCTGCCGTAATAGCCCAATTTGCGTCCATGGGAGCGAGCGGCCAGATCGGAGGTGTATTTCTTAGGCCTATGACTAGCGAACTGGGTTGGACCGCAGCGCAGTACACGTTAGGTGGCTCGGCGGCGTTTGTGTTCGGTGGAGCCTTCGGATACATCATTGGACCGCTTGTCGATCGGTACGGTCCACGCCCTCTGATGATCATCGGCATGATCTGCTACGCAAGTGCCTTGTTTGGAATGTCGAAACAGCAAGAACTATGGCACTTCATCCTGCTATCCATGCTCGCTGGCGGAGCAGGTGTGTCGCTGATCGGGCCACTTGTTGTCAATGTAACGTTATCGAAGTGGTTCGTTATGCAACGTGGATGGGCAATCGCTATTGGATCGATGGGAATCTCATTATCCGGTTTGATTACCCCAGTAACGATGACGAAGATAGTCGATTCAATTGGATGGCGTGATGGGTACGTAGTACTCGCTATAGCAATGGTCGCATTGCTAACTCCAGTCGTACTAGTAATGCGACGAAGACCAGAAGATTATGGGATGTTGCCAGACGGAGAACATCCAGCACATCCTCATATAACAGACGTCAGCGGACATCCAACCGCAGCTGAAGAAGATGCCGCTAATTCGTATACACGTGCAGAAGCGATTCGCACACATGCACTATGGGCTTTGACCGTTGGGTACGGGCTGAATCTGACCGCAATGTCCTCTATTCTCATGCACGGTATACCGTACATGACTGATGCTGGCTTCAGCCGTTCGGAAGCATCACTCGCACTAGCGATCAACGGTTTAGGTAACCTGCTCTCTAAATTCTTATGGGGCTGGGGACTGAATAGGATCGAAGCTCGCTACCTATCGACCGGCGCGTTCGCATCGTCCGCAACTGGGGTGATGCTGATGCTATTGGCCTCAGGAACCGGTTCCTTAACTATCCTATTCATAGGCTTCTTTGCTTGGGGGTTTGGATTCGGCGGAACGCTTCCACTTGGAGAATTTTTATGGGCACAATATTTTGGAAGACGACACTTAGGCGCGGTTCGTAGTGTTGCTGTTCCATTCACAATCATCTTCGGTTCGATAGGGCCGATTCTTGTCGGATTGTACTTCGATGCCTTAAATGAATACGACGGTGCATTTTTCGTACTTGTGGCCGTATATATCGCAGGAGGATTAGCGATCTTTAGCTCTCGACAACCACCACCAAAAACTCGGCGATCGTCAGGCAAGCCCATAAATCAAACAGCTGCCTAAGTTCTATACGTCTGAATGTTCGCTGAGCAAAACGTTCTGTCATAAAAGTAGTGCGCTTTGCCCTCTCCTACTTGCTACGATGCGCTAGCACACTTAGGCAACCTACTAGCATGCCTCCGTAGACGATATTCAGGAGCTTTCGATGGCGTTCGACACCCGACACCGCAGCCGCACCTTGATTGATGGTCCTGATCGCGCCCCAGGACGGGCAATGCTCAAGTCGATTGGCTATACAACCGAGGACTTACGAAAACCACTCGTGATGGTCGCACATGAGTGGATCGGCACAATGCCATGCAACTATAGCCAGAGAGCCTTAGCGCAATTAGTGATGCAGGGGATCCGCGAAGCAGGCGGCACACCGATGGAGGTTAATACCGTCTCGATCAGTGATGGTGTCACAATGGGCACGGAAGGAATGAAGGCCTCACTGATTAGTAGGGAACTAATTGCAGACTCCATAGAGCTCTGCGGTGTGGGTTATGCATTTGACGCGGCAGTTGTAATCGTTGGTTGTGACAAGACGATTCCAGCTGGGGCAATGGCACTAGCTAGACTCAACATACCCGGAGTGCTCCTTTATTCAGGATCGATCGCACCAGGACGCTTCCAAGACCGTGACGTGACTATTCAGGACATTTTCGAGGGTGTAGGGGAGCATGCTGCGGGCAGAATGACCGACGAGCAGCTTGAAGCACTCGAAGATGTCGTTTGCCCTGGTGCCGGTGCTTGTGGTGCCCAGTTCACAGCGAACACAATGGCAACTGTCCTTGAATTCTGTGGAATTTCGCCATTCGGAAGCTCTACAACCGGCGCGACAGATCCCAACAAAGAAAACATCGGCCTCGCGGCCGGAAAACTCGTGATGGAGGTTCTTGCTCAAGGGAAACTCCCTCGGGAGATACTGACCCGAAAAGCGTTGGAAAATGGAATCATGTGTGCTGCTGCTACTGGAGGTTCTACAAATGTAGTACTCCACTTACTAGCGATCGCCGCCGAAGCAGGTGTCGAACTCGACATTGACGACTTTGACGAGATCAGCGAACAAACACCTCTAATCGGCGACCTCCGACCCGGAGGGCAATACGTCGCACTCGATTGGGATGCGGCCGGTGGGACACCTCTCCTCGCTACCCGCCTGCTCGAGGCTGGACTATTGCACGGTGACGTGATGACCGTGACTGGTAAAACAATCGCCGAAGAAGCCAGCACCGTAGTCGAAACTCCTGGACAAAATGTAATCCGCTCACTCAACAAACCACTAAAGGAAACCGGCGGACTCGTCATCATGAAAGGCTCGCTCGCTCCGCTGGGAAGCGTGATAAAAGTCGCTGGCCACGAACGAATGACACATCGAGGTCCAGCCAGAGTCTTCGAACGAGAAGAAGATTCAATGGCAGCTGTTCTTGCTGGTGAAATTAAAGCTGGTGATGTCGTTGTGATCCGGAATGAAGGACCCAAGGGTGGCCCAGGAATGCGTGAGATGCTAGGGGTCACCGCTGCACTCGTTGGTGAAGGGCTGGGTGAAACCGTGGCACTACTAACTGACGGAAGATTCTCGGGCGCGACACGCGGGCTCATGGCCGGTCACGTCGCCCCCGAGGCAGCAGATGGAGGACCGATAGCTCTCGTACACGAAGGTGACATAATTGAGTTCGATATTCCCAACCGCGAACTTAATCTCGACGTAGCAGATGAAGAATTAGCTGCTCGGAGGCATGATTGGCGACCTAGCCAACCGAACTACGAAACTGGTGTGTTTGCGAAATATGCGCGACTTGTTTCCGGAGCGGAACTGGGAGCAATCACCAACTAGTCGTTCATCAACACACGGCTTTTCAAGTCAAATACGCATCCTAGGATCACGAACCAACATCACAAGAATGGCCCCCAGTAGCCAAAGTAAGCTGATGGTATAGAATGCTCCGTCGTAACTCCCTACCTTGTCGTAATAGAAAGCTGTCGCCAGCGGCGCGCTCGCCCCGATCACGAAGGTGAACGGCATAGCAACGCTACGCACCGAACCAAGATACCGGCGCCCAAAATACGAAGCCCAGATCACCTCGCTAATTGGAATATGACCACCGAAGCCGGTTCCTATCAGCACATAACCTGAAAAGAGCAGTGGTATATTTGCCTCTTCTACAGCGAACAGAATGATAATCGTCGCTATCGCAGACAACAGGAAACCAATCGCTGCTATAGGACGTGGTTCGGTCTTCTCTATCACCAGCCCCCAAATCGGTTTAGAAACAAGCGCCGGGAACGACATCGACGCTGTCATGATTGACGCCGTACGGCGACTGAAACCTTCATCTGTCAAAAACGGGATGGTCTGTGTAAGAACAACCATGACACCGACCGCTGCTACGCCGAATGATAGGATCAACAGATACAGTGTCTGTGTACGTAAAGCCTCTCTGCGAGTAAGCGAGTTAGCAAAGTCAGCTACAGCACTTGCGGCACCACCCTCAGCAACCTCGATGTTGTTCTTCCCATCAGGATGAAGGCCGTGATCCTCCGGCGCACGTCGCATCACCATCGCCGCCGGAACAATCAGCACGAGTGCAATCACCGCTAATAAGCGCCACGCTGTGCGCCAACCGAACTCGTCAGTCACTGCAACCATCAACGGTGGCCAGACAACCCCGGCTAGTGAAACACCCATCGAGGCGATGCCAATTGCTCGTCCACGCTTTTCAACAAACCATTTAGCGATAGTGACATTAACCACCAAATTTCCAACAAGAGCTGCTCCAATTGTGAAAAACAACCCACGTAACACAATCCACTGCCAAAGAGTGTCAACCTCGGACACAAGAAATAACGTTCCAGAAAGGAACACCACACCGACCAGCATCAAGGGGCGCGCTCCCAGCCGATCAACGTAGACACCAATAAAGAATCCAACACATGCGAAAAGGAACTGACCAACAGTCTGCGAATAGAAAAATTCGGACCGCTGCCATCCGAGCTCCTCTGTCATCGGCTTAAGGAACACTCCAAGAATCGACATCTGGGTGCCTATCATTACAAACTGTGACACAAGTGCCGCGATCACGATCCAGTAGCCGTAGAAGAGGAATCTGTGCGCTTGCTGAGACTGACTTTGTGATGGTTTAGAGATGACTACCTACTCCTAGATGGGCTCAATATGGTAGATCCGACAACGAACCATCCTAATGAACTCATCAAGTAAATCATCCAATGGAACTTGGCTAACGAATCCTACTTCTATGAGGTAGCCAACAGCACATACATCTCTGGTAAATCCTACTCGTCCAGAAGCCCTTGCCAAGCCGCATCAGCGAAACCACCGTCCAGATAGATATCCTGACCAACTAACATCGGTGCTTCATCCGAACAGATCCAAGCGACGGCGGCAGCAATATCCTCAGGCCTCACGTTACGTCCAACAGGAACATGCCGTTCTACTTTCTTGGCAATGTCCACCTTATACCCACGATCCCCTTCGGAACCCTCAACCCAGCCGGAAGACACTCCATTAACGCGAATACCCAGAGGAGCAAGTTCTACTGCTAGATACATCGTCAATGAATTAAGCGCACCTTTGCTCACGCCAACAGCAGCATAATCACTCATGTAGTGCTCTGCTCCCGGTGAGAGCAGGTTAACTATCACGCCACCACCTCTAGTTTCCATCAATGGTGTGGCAAGCTGAACTGCGGTCCAGGGTCCAAAAACGTTAACATCCATTGAACGATGCAGGTGACCTGGCCGTTGTTTGAGAGCTTGCCGTGGTCGCTCCAGTCCTCGAGCAGCGTTATTAACCAAAATATCGAGACCGGAACCATTCTTGTCGGGTGCCCATTCAGCAATCTGCTCGAAGAGCCCGCGAAGTTCCTCATTACGACCAACATCGACTTTGATCGCCTCAGCCTCTACACCCAAAGCACGACACTCTTTCACCGTCGCAATCGCAGCTTCCTCAGAACGCGAATAAACCGTGAAAACATGGACTCCTTCGCGAGCGAGGCGAGTCGAAATGGCACGACCAATTCCTCGCGATCCACCGATCACCAATGCACGCTTTCCGACAAGCGAAGTGTAGACGCCTTTATCACCGACCATGCTGGAAGGTTAACCGGCTCTCAGGCGCTCGAGCGAACGATTCGATGCAATGTATAGGCACCACTCTGCTTTACTTTCTCGTAAGTACCGGTCTGCTCCTCAATCACTCGCTGCACAAATTTCCTCATTCCACTAAGAGTAACGAGATAAAAACGACCACCTGAACGTAAGCGAGACCATCCATCCGCGATCAATAGTGCTGTTAATTCATTACCAATCTTCGCCGGTAAATTCATAGCAATGAGATCAAAGGTACGGTCCCGAGGAACATCATCAAAACCATTCGACGGAAGGACATCGACGTTAGCAACTTCATTCAAATCAACATTCTTCCGCGCGTATTCGATCGCTACCATGTCCTTGTCAATCAAAAGTGTATGACCTTGGGGAGCTAAGCGAGCGAGCGTGATCCCGATCGCACCGTAGCCACAGCCAAGATCGAGACAATCGTCGCCTGGAGCAACCTCGACCAATTGAAGAAGCAACCGTGTGCCAGCATCGATCTCGCGAGGCGAAAAAAGACCCCACGTCGAGTAGAAATGCAACGAATACCCTCTGAGCAGAACATCAAATTCAATAGGCTCGCGCAAACCATCCAAGTCTTTAGCTTTCGTCATAACTCGGCTTTGTTCTTCTTGAAATCTTGCATCCCGGTTCAGTTACAGATCGCACTATCGATATCTAACCTAAACGAGGGAGCATCAGCAGACGACCAAAATATTGAGAGTGACGGATTTAGATGGACCCGCGAACTGCCATTCTTCATATACCTCTGAAGAGCACAGTCGGAACAATCATGATCTAGATCTGCCAACCAGCAGAATCTTTGGCAACCTGCTCACATGCTGCAGCGAGTCGCCGAGCAGCTTCAGGAATATCTCTCAAAGCTACTTCGGAAAAGGCCAGACGAAGATGCTCACCCGGATCTGTTTGATCTGCAAAAAATGCATCTCCATACGCACAGTAGACACCATTCGCAGTTGCCGCACGATGAACTTCGAGTGCGTTCAAACCTTCATGCAGTGTTGCCCAGAGAAAGAACCCACCAGCAGGTTTGCGAAAGGAAAGGTACGGTTCACAGTACTCATGTAAAGCCGAAATAAGAGCGTCACGCTTCTCTGAATAGAGTTGACGCATTTGAACAATATGCTCATCTAATCGCCCATTCTTCATGAATTCATAGAGCATCTGGTGCAATAACGGACTATTGCCCATCTCGAAGCGAATACGTATCACTCGTTCGATGAGAGCAGGTTCAGCATGGATCCAGCCAACGCGTAGACCCGTAGCCATGATTTTTGAAAAAGTACTGACTGTTATCACGCCTTGCACTTTTGCAAGCTCGGACAGTGTCGTCGCAGGGTTATCAGAGTATGAAAATTCGCCGTAGGCATCGTCATCGATGATCAATGCTCCATGATTAGCGGCGAGGACTAGCAGTTCCTTACGTCGCTCAACCGACATAGATGAACCGGCCGGGTTGTGGAAATTGCTGATGGTGTAGATCAGCTTAGCTCGTTTACCTTCTGCCGTAAGACGCTCTAGTAGATCTGACAGAGCATTGGTATCGAGTCCCTCTTCGTCCATCCCAACTGAGATTATGTCTGCCCGATGACCACGAAAAGTACGGAGGCTCCCTGAGAACGTAGGAGCTTCCGCAATCACAATGTCACCCGGTGAAAGAAAAGCAGAACAAACGAGATCAATTGCGCCAGCACTCCCATTGGTCAGCAAAAAGTAACTAGCATCGACTGGTACGTGCCGATCTCGCGTATAACGATCTGCTAATGCAGCGCGTAACGGCTCGTACCCTATACCACCGCCGTAGCGAAGCGCACTATCTTCTGACGCCTGCAATACGCGTTTCATCGCAGCAAGCAACTCAACACGGGGAAGTGTGTCGGGGTCGGGGATCCCACTGCCGAGGCTTATTGCTTTGATCGAAGAATGTGCGTTTGCCGGCATACCCCAATCGGTAGCCGAGCCCGCAGTGAGATTCTTCACGGCGTCGCTGCTGAGATCGTCAAGGTCGTGCTTAGCCCAAGCACGACTAAGTTCATCAATGATAGTGCTCGTATCCGGTTCTACCGTCACGAGAAATTCCCTACTCTGGAACCGACAGGACTTGGGCCATACGATGTGGATAGCACTCTAGCTAGAGTGCTATCCACATCGTATGGCTGTATCCGAAGCAGCAGCAAGCAAAATATTCCTTTACCGCACCTGATTACTTACCTCGATCATAGCCTGAGCAAGCTGATAGATAGCGTTTCTTATGTCTTCGGGTGGAAGTGCCGAAAAGACAAGTCGAAGAGATCGATCGCCTCCCTGATCAGCGAAATACATCGCGCCAGGCGTCACTGCAACTTCATTCTTGATCGCAGCAGAAAAAACAGCCGCAGCTGTGAGCGGTTCATTAAGCTCTAACCAAAAAAAGAATCCACCCGCCGGCAAGCGAAAACGAACGTATGGCTCAGCGTATTCCGTAAGTGCGGATGCCATAGCATCCCTTCGCTCACGATAGATTGCTTGCAGATGCCGGACATGCTTCTGGTAGTGATCAGTCTCAAGATAGCTCAGAACTACACGGTGGAGAAAAGGTGAGGCTCCATTGTCGAACCGCATATGGACAAGTGCAGCTGTGATATGCGGTTCAGCAATCACCCACGCAACACGAAGCCCACTAGCGATCGTCTTAGAAAATGTTCCCAGTCGAATTACGCCTCGTCCTTCAGCTACCTCAAACAAAGATGCCGGTGCCGGACCATCGATATCGAGACCGGCATAGGCATCATCCTCGACGATCAACGCATGATGCTTCGACGCTAAATCCACTAATTCCTCTCGCCGAGCCAACGGTAGCGTTACTCCTGTTGGATTGTCATAGTTCGGAACGATGTAAATTAACTTCGCTGGAGTTCCACCGGCCGTAAGAGCTTTCAGCACTGTAGCGAGTTCGCCAGGATCGATACCA
Organism: Dehalococcoidia bacterium UBA6627; assembly: GCA_002455955.1. GTDB lineage: Bacteria > Chloroflexota > Dehalococcoidia > UBA2979 > UBA2979 > UBA6627. Next base: position 8,141 of record DKLZ01000009.1, on the reverse strand, counting down.
TTATCGTCCTGACGAACAGAAATTAACTTCGCACCACGAGCTCGAAAAGTACGGATCGCACCCGGGTATGTCGGCGCCCCCACGATCACCGGATCCCCCTCAGCAACAAAGGTCAGTGCAATGTTCTCCAGTCCATGTGCAGACCCTGAGGTAATCGAGACTGTGTCTGACCCAAGAGATAGTCCCGCTTTCATTCCTTCGCTCTTCGCTATCCAAGCACGCAATGGCTCGTAGCCTTGCTGACCTCCATAAGTAAGAGCTCCTGCAGGATCGTTCCTAAGAACCTCGACCGCAGAAGCAGCAAGCTGCTCTGCTGGTAACGAGCCACTGTCAGGGACGCCAGCATTCAAGTCATACCGAAGTGCAGAAAGGGAAGTGTTCTTCGGTAACTTGGTAACAATTGGCACTAGCAAGTTACCAAGTGATGTAGCACCCGGTTCGAAGTTGCTAAACACAGACTCCTGATTATTCACAGTCGGGCCAGCCTAAGGGTGACCTGAGACGCCCACAAGGGCACTAGAGCGGTATGGTCGACATACATACATGGGGAAAAGGTTTAGATAATGACTGACTCGGTAGAAAATAGGCTTAGTGAGAATCAACAACGGGTTCGTGATTACCTCGTCACACAGGCAGAACAGCGGGACTGGATCGAATTATGGCCACGCACGATCGTAGAGCGGGGAATGATACTCCAATTAATCGATCGGATGAGCGACACTCAAGCCGATTGGGCACCTAGCGACGAGGAATGGAGTACACGCCAGATTATTGAACACCTACTAGCATGGTCCAGAGAAACTTTGCAGTTAGTCGAAGACCTCGCAGCTGGGCGCCCTGAGGATATGCGTGAGCAACCACCGGAAACAAAAGCGCCAATCTCGTTCTCGCGTCTCCGGAAACATCTCGCCGAACATTCGGTGAAACTAGCCTCACTACCCGAGAGATTACCGCCAATGGTAAATCTAGACCTGACATCTCCACAGGGGAACTTCGGTGAGCTGAACAGTCGCTCGTGGTTTCTGTTTATACGGGTACACGACACCGATCATCGGCAACAAATCGAAGCAATAATCGCTGCTGACGGTTATCCAGAAGCTTGATTGTTCGAACTATGACCCCAATGCTGAAAGAAACTAATCAAGTCGATAGGAATTCGAAATGACAGAGGAAGAGAAGGGACCTGTCTACGCTCCCGAACTCGCAGGTGGTGAATGGCTGCAGGGTGATCCACTTTCAATCCGTGACTCAGGGCAGCCCGTACTCATCGACTTCTGGGATTACACCTGCATGAATTGTCTTCGAACATCCCCTTATGTGAGGGAGTGGCACCGAAGGTATTCCGAGCATGGCCTCCGAATCATTGGCGTCCATACGCCTGAGTTCACATTCGCCAGAAATTCGGACCACGTGAAACGAGCTATATCCGAGCTCGCCATCGATTATCCGGTAGTACTTGATTCCGAATTGAAGATCTGGAGTGCCTACGCGAATCGCTATTGGCCTGCAAAATACTTCATCAACGTCGAAGGAAAGATACAAGCGCGGCACTATGGCGAGGGTAGCTACGTCGAGTCCGAACAGTTAATTCAGGCTTTGCTCTCCGAACAAGAAGGCTTCAGCGCAACCATGCCAGAGGTGATGAGCCCAATTCGTGATGAGGATGCAGCAGGAGCGGTTTGCTATCGAGTGACGCCTGAACTGTATTGCGGCCTTACTCGAGGGAATATTGGCAATATTGCAAATATTGCTCCTGATCAACCATCGACGTACACCGATCCTGGAAAACATGTGGAAGGAATGCTTTATTTCGAGGGTGATTGGATCCTGCAAACAGAGTCTGCTGCCCGTCCGTACGGTGCACGTAAAACAAGTCGGATGCATCTAGACTACATGGCCGCAGACCTCAATCTGGTGCTACATCCGCCTCTGACAGGCGAGACCGCCGAATTGCGTGTCTTTCTTGATGGGAAACCGATCGAAGACACTGCAGGAACTGACGTAACCTCAGGTAAGCTAAGCGTTGATGTACCTCGGATGTACAATCTGGTCGCAGACACCGACGTTAATCGACATACAATAGTCCTCGAGACCGATGATGATGGACTTGCTGCCTTCGCATTCACCTTCACTTCCTGTGTCGCTCCAGCTCTCGAGGCGAGCTGAGAATGCCTTTCGCATCGATTAACGACATTGAGTTGTTTTACGACGAACAAAACCCTAATGATCAGGAAAAGTCCCTCATTTTCCTGCACGGCGCGGGAGGGAATCACCTATCTTGGTGGCAACAGATTCCGCATTTCAGAGAGAGCTACCGTTGCATCTCAATCGATCATCGGGGTTTCGGTAGATCGATCGACCCAAGTGAGATCGGGAACCAGCGCTTCGTCGATGATCTAGAGGCGCTACTTGATTACCTCAAGATCGAAAGCACAAATCTAATCGCCCAATCGATGGGTGGACGATCGGCACTGGGATTTTCGGTACGGCAACCGGAACGAGTAGACAGCTTGGTAATGGCTGACACCTGGGGTTTCTTCTCCTGGCCCAAGCTCTCAGAACAAATCACTGAGTTACAGACCGCTCAAGTGGAATCAGAGGCACCGCTTACCACACGCGCGCTCGGAAAAACGTTTCGAGACGAGAATCCCGCGGAGTGGTTCCTTTATCGTCAAATCTTCGATCTCAACCCGCCACGCGCCATCCAAAAAGCTAACCCTGACGCACCGACGCAGATAGAGGTGTCGCAACTCGAAATACCCACACTATTTCTGGTAGGAAGTGACGACCTCATCACACCACCCAAGATCATTAAGCAAGTCCATGAGATTGTACAAGGGTCGAAATTCGAAGTAGTCCCCGGGTGCGGTCACTCGGTCTACTTTGAGGCGCCTGCTTTATTCAACCATATCGTCGGCGATTTCCTGAGTAAGTAAATTGAAAACCTAGCTATATAAGGCAACTATTTCTAGCAAGAACTATAGGACTCTATGAGAAAATTGAACATATTCTTTGACGTCGATAACACCTTAATTATGTGGGATGGGAAGCTTCGAAATCATGCTCATGACGTCTTCACACGTTTAAAAGAGGATGGGCATAAGATCTATATATGGTCTGGTGTTGGAATCCGCCGCTGGGATATGCGTCGTCATAAACTTGACGATTTTGTCGAGGATTACTTCCTGAAGCCTTTAGAAGATCATCACGAGCGACTCAAAACATACGATGTAAACGTGTTCCCCGACTACGTTATTGACGATCATAAGAGCATTATCGATGCGTTCTACGGCTACCACATACCTGACATGGCTGGCCCCGATGACCGTGAACTACTCGAAGTACTGGATGCGATTACTGAATTCGCAGAACGTGATCTAGACTCCTAACCTGAAGCCAATATTCAAAACTTACTGAGCTCACGCCTCGAGTTATCAATCCGGTGATTTCGATCCGAGGTAACTCTTTAGTAATGTGGCGACACGACCTCGATCTAACATCGCTGCGGCGTTAACCGCTGCGAGCGTCGCGTCCTCCGATTGAGAATAGGACGACAGTGCAAGTCCAACCTGATTGTCGCCACCCATTCGCAAAAGCGGCTCGACAATCGTATAAATCGAGCACCCTTCTCGACGTTCCACCGCACTGGCAACATACACCACCCAGTCGATAGCACGCCCTCGGATATCGTAGTGTGAGAACAGTCGGTACTGAAGATCCCAACGCTGTGGATCATCGAAACACTCCGCATCCCACTCGATTGCAATCGGACGATCGGAATTACTGAGTGGATCAAGTGCTATCAACCAAAGCGATGTTGCTAACGCGAGCGGGGTCTGACCATATCGACCACCGAGAGCTGTCCACGAAAATGCATAACTCGCGGCCATCGCACTTATAACACGCTGATCGACGTGTAACCCTGCCGCAAGCAGTGTGCGCGTTACAAGTACATGGCCAATGAATCGCGCCTCAGAATCACTCATCGTCTTTTCGCCAGAAGGGAGGGTAATCACAGCAGTCTCATCCGGCGCAAAGCATGTGAAGGTATTCCGAAGCCCGCAGTCGAAGCCGATCGCACCGGGCTGCCCTAGACTCTCAAGCAATCCATCAAGTGCGCTCGCATCTTTGACCTGCCCATAATCGCGAGCATCTGGCCATAGTTCGAGAGCTAGCGCCAATGAATCGTCAACAGTCACGGTGCGTAGCCTCGCAGTGTTATCCATATCATGTCAACGACCTTTGTATCATTATCTTGATGGGCTAATCGGTATGAAACATCAACAGCAAACAGTAACGCTCGCGGCCGCTAGTATTTTCTCTCTCCTAATCGCCTGCAACAACGATAATCACATTCTGGAATCCACTCCGACAGTGGTGCCAGAGGAGACTGCCATCTCCATCTCCACGACTCCGCTACAAACTACGGCAATCGTTACTAAACCTATATCAGACCCGACACGTCATGTCGTCGTGACTGCAAGCCCCGACGAACCTGTTGCCTCAACTGCATATATACCCACAAGCGAACTTCAAAGAGTAATGATGACAAGCGCCGACGGTTCTGTAGTCGTCCTCCCGATCGAGGTGCCTCCTCGGAATGAATACAACGTTGGCTTGTCAGGGCGTCGCAACCTCGGAGAACGAGGCATGCTGTTTTGGTACGAGGAACCGACTCGACAGAGTTTCTGGATGCGCAATACTTACTACGATTTATCAATAGCATTCATCAACGGAAACGGGATAATCCTCGAGATCATGACGCTCAAGAAAGAATCTGAGATACCCCAAAAGCCTGATGAACCATATCGCTATGCGATTGAAGCGCCAGTTGATTGGTACGTGAATCATGATATCGAACCCGGAGATCAGGTGAGACTTGATTTCGAGATTCCTGATTCCTTGCGACAATAAACTTTCTAATGCTGGGTTCGAGACGACTAATCGCTATAATCTGCAATAGCCAAGCGGATTAGCCCATAGCTCGAGAGGGGCGCGTCATGCCAGATTTCACGATTGAACACCAAGGTCTCGAAATTCCTGGTTACCTCGCTGAACCGGAAGATGACGACGCGAAGGCTGCGTTGATTGTCATCCAAGAGTGGTGGGGCCTGACCGACGACATCAAAGAGATCGCAGATCGCTACTCTATAGAGGGTTATCTCGCATTCGCGCCTGACCTCTACCATGGCCAAGTCACTACCGAACCGGACGAAGCGCGCAAGCTCATGATGGCTATGGAGCGCGATGTTGCAGCACAGGAGATCGACACCGCCATCGGATGGATCAAGACCGAACAGGAGTTAGAAAAAGTTGGCTGCGTGGGATATTGCCTGGGAGGCGGTCTGACTCTAGCTACTGCAATCAGACCTACCTCGAACGTTGACGCTGTTCACGTGTACTACGGAGGTGGAATGCCTTCAGCCGAACAAATCGCGAAGATCAAAGTCCCGGTTCTTGGCTCCTATGGTTCTGAAGACACTGGCATCCCAATCGAGCAGGTAGATATGCTGCGAACGACCCTCAACGAACACGGCATTACGAACAACATCACTGTCTACAACGGGGCAGAGCATTCATTTTTCAACGACACACGACCTTCGTATAACGAAAAAGCAGCTATGGATTCTTGGATGAAATCAGTGGAATGGTTTGAGCAGTACCTGACTGGGTAACGAGTAATTCAGTACCACTCTGTCTCAACAATTTTCGAGGCATGTTTGGCAAGTGTCAGCAGTAGCTCTTCGTCGTGGTCATCGAACATACGACTACCATGAGGGTCTGTGACATATAGAGCCCCGCGCACCTCTGCACCGGACCAAATCGCTACCCCCATCAATTGTTTCATCTCTGGATGATTCGAAGGGAAGCCAAACGAACGCGCATGCTCATCAATGTTTTCGTATCGAACTGGACGGCCGTCATATCTCAGTGATCCAAGTGGACCATGTCCTTGTGGAGGAGTCTTCAGCGCGTTGAGCGTTGCGCCATCAAGGCCCGAAACCATGAATCCCTCCGTGTTATTGCGATCATCAGTGATTGCGAGTGCCGCATAGGTAGCATCAGTCAATGAGCGTGCCAAATCACACACGATTTGCAGCGCGTCATCAGGGCGATGCCTTTTCGGAAGTGATCGATTGGCCCGAGCGAGGGCACGAAGAGCTCGCGTCTCTGGATCCTTGGACCAAGGTGCTATGTCGATTAATGCCATGTGACAACTCTAAGCAACAAGCAAACTCTTAGTCGAACTAGAGACGTTTGCGATTATCCGATCGTAGTCAAGAAATAAGTGAGCAGGGCATATCACTGCGTATCAGCTATTTAAACTTGTCCCGCGTCAAACTCTAATCGACCGCGCGCGATGTTGAGGCGGAGAATATCGGAAGCCCCACCGGTGAACCGTGAAGAACGTACCTCACGGTAAGCTCGTTCAAGAGGGTGCCCTACGACCAAAGCTCCCCCGCCCGCAAGTTGCACTGCTTGGTCGATAACAAAACCAGCTTGCTCGGTACAAAACACTTTTGCGACCATCACTTCGTTGATTGCGCCATCACCTCGGTCATCTACAAGACGTGCGCTACGGTACAGGACACTGCGTGCGGCGTAGGTGGCTATACGGAGGTCCGCATAGCGAAGTCGAACCCCTTCACGGTCTCCAAATCGCTGACCATTACGATGAATCTCCTTAGCACGATCGTCGATGAGATTGACAGCCCAAAGAGACAATCCGGCCATGCCAGCTGCAACCGCAAGTCGTTCATGACCAATGTTGCCGAGTGCCCTCGGCATACCTTCACCCACCTCACCAATCAGATGCCAGGCTGGGACTCGCGCTGCATCAAAGCTAAGCTCGACATGCGAACCGCCCTCAAGGCTGTGAAATTCGCTTTCGATCTTCACACCAGCATTCGCACGGTCGATCACAATCATTGCTGGTCCGGATGGTCTTGATGATCCTTCGGAGCCCTCAACATTGATTAGCACTGTGTAGTAATCAGCTGTCCCTCCACCGGTAACAAACGATTTACGACCGGAGATGAGCAAGTCATCTCCGTCCCAAATAGCCCAAGTTGGCTTGTGTTCAGCAATTCCACTGGGTTCAGTGAACGCGAACGCTCCTCGCTTTTCGCCGCGCAACAAAGGATTTAGATATTGCTCCTTAAGATCCCCCACAACCGACGCAAGAACGCCCGGGTCAGGGCCGAAAACGTAACGTGCAAGACGAAGATGACCTGCCGCAAGTGTTTCGCGTACCGCGGTCTGGGCAAGTGCTCCCGCTGCTTTACCTCCAAATTCGACTGGTTGAGTGAGTGACCACATTCCTGCCGCATGCGATCGCTGCCGAACCAGTTGAGCGATCTCATCAGGAATTGCAACCCGAGGGTCAGGTGACAATTCCTCCTCAAGAGGACGCAATTGCTCCGCTACCAGCATGCCCATTTGGTCACTTAAGAGTTGGATATCAGAAGGAAGAAAATCAGGCATTAAAACACCTCACTGGACGAGATTACTGCCGCACGTCGCTAGCAAACCACTTTGGAATATCAACTATCTGACCTGAGGGAGCGAACTGACTATGTTGTCAACAACAGCGTTTAACTTTCCTGAAGCATCTAGGACAAGATTCGCTCCTTCAGAATCATCGATCTTCTCGAACGTAGCAACCTGCTCTGGATAGATAGCGAATGTGGCATCAGAGGTCGTGAGTGAGTCAGTTTCACGATGGTTAATCCGCATACGTGCTGATTCCTCGGGTACCCGAAGCTCTACTATCAAAGCTGGAACTTTCGCCAATCTTGCGACCTCGAGAGCCGCCTCTCGCTCTCGCCTACGTGAGTGCGTTGCATCAAGAACAACCGGACGTTTCAGTGAAAGATGCTCGACAGTCCGTTGCCGCATAACCTCGTAAGTCCGCGCACTCATCTCATCTCCGTAGACATGACTTATTTGATCGGCAGGGACGTGCATCCGTGGTGTTAATCCAATCAGTTGTTTTCGAACAACGTCAGACGAGACGTAGGCTGCGCCAATCCGCGCCGCAAGAGCAGCACCTACTGTCGATTTTCCGCTACCGGAAACTCCAGCAAGGATGACAACTATCGGTTGTGAAACACGCTCAATAATATTTGAAGCGAGGGAAA
>DKLZ01000010.1:4308-18077 GCA_002455955.1 Dehalococcoidia bacterium UBA6627 | reverse complement strand
TCGGAGTTCCAGCCTCAAATTTATGCGGAACATCAGCCCATGTGGATGAGTCGAGTGAAACTGTGGAAATCATATCTCCACCACTCATGAAGGGATCCATGGATTCAAGAATGTCCAGACGACCCCAGAGAACACCCACACCCGTAGGACCAAGCATCTTATGCCCTGAGAAGGCAACAAAGTCAGCACCCATCGTCTGAACGTCGAATGGCATGTGCGGTATAGCCTGTGCACCATCGATTAGGACCGTCGCACCATGCTCTTTTGCAATCGAAACCAGCTCCGCAACAGGGAGGATGCTACCGAGCGCGTTGGACATGGCGCTTATCGAAAGCAGTTTCGTTTTCGGCCCAATCAATTTGCGTGCTGCATCCATGTCAACTGTGCCGTCAGGAGCCATCGGAATAAACTTTAGAGTGATATCTCTTTCATCACGGAGTATCTGCCAGGGAACGATATTTGAGTGATGCTCAAGTTCCGTGACGACCATTTCGTCGCCCGCTTGAAGAAATTTGCGACCCCAACCATAAGCTACGAGGTTAATAGATGCGGTCGTACCAGTTGAAAAAACAATCTCACGCGCATCATAAGCATTGATAAAAGAACGTGTCTGCTCGCGCACATTCTCATAGAGTGCGGTAGCTTCCTCGGATAGAGTATGCACACCGCGGTGGATATTGGCGTTGTGGTCTCGATAAAAGCGGGTTATCTCGGCGATTACCTGGACCGGACGCTGCGAAGTGGCAGCATTATCCAGATAAACAAGCTGTGCACCGGAAGCGACATCACGATTGAGCACTGGGAAATCACGGCGGATCTTGCCAATGTCGTATGATCGAGGTGACACATGGTCGTCAGAGAGAGTTACCTGCTGAGCCATCACGAGTCCGCACATTCGACAAAAACATCATTTCCCTCAACAGACACCGCATATGCATCAACGTCACGAACTGCCGGAAGCGTAAGTGCCTTACCGGTCTTCGCATCGAAGGCCGCACCGTGTCGAGGGCAGATTACTCGTCCTTGCCGCAGCCTTCCCTCACCAAGTGGACCGTCATCATGAGTACAAAGATTGTCGATCGCGTACAACTTCCCGCCGATATTGCTCAGAGCTAGCGAACGTCCATCACATTGGACAATACAAACCGAATCCTCAGGAATTTCGTCGACTGTACAAACACGCTCATTCTTCACCACAACACCCGTCTATAATTCCGCATCAGCGAGCTTCGCGATAACAAATCCTTCAATTTCCTCGGCAAAACCGCTCCCCGGAATATCTTCGATGACAGACTGAAAGAAGCCGGTTACGAGAAGCTGCAACGCGGCGCGTCGAGAAAGACCGCGGCTTTGAAGATAAAACAGCGCTTCCTTGTCAACCGGACCGACGGTCGCAGCGTGCCCACAACGGATTACATCTGATGTCAGGATCTCTAGGACTGGATCGGAATCTGCCTTAGCACCGCCAGAAAGTAATAGATTTCTATTCGCTTGATTCGCCTGGGAACCTTTTGCAGAAACTTCCACGCGAGTAATGCCGTAGTAAATCGACCTTGAATTACCAGCGAGTGCTGACTTAATTTCTACATTCGAGGTAGAACGCGGACCGATATGGTCTTGCAATGTAACGAAGTCGAAATGTTGATCACTATCACCTAACGCCACTCCACGAATGGTGGAATTCGCTCCCTCGCCCTCGATCAACGCCTCGACAGTCTGCTTGATAATACGTCCACCAATCACGAGTGAGGCAACATCCACATCCGCGCCTCGACCAATGCGACTGCGAGCAGTAGTGAATTCACGAGTCTCTGTACCCCAACGATCGTCAATCAGGACACGAATCTTCGAATCTGCATCCGCAATCATCTCGATGACATTCGAAACAACTAATGGAGCATCGCTAGACTGGAAGCGCAGGACCACGGTGATTTCGGACCCGACACCCGCATCGATCAGTACGCGAGGGTAAATTGCACTTCCAGCAGAAACGGCACTGGCATCGATGGTAGCTATAACAGGCTCTGCGCTACTCATGCCACGAGGAACATGAACGTAAATACCTTCTGTCCAATTAGCAGTGTTAGCTGCCTGGAATCGACCTTCGGTCGCGAGTACAACGGATCCAAGATGTTCACGGACATTGCTAGTCATGTCGGTATTCACGGCAGCTTCGCTGATACTACCAACGAACACACCCTGAGGTGCTAACGACTCAATACTGATAGCCGGTGTCGCTGGTAGATGTGCCTCAAGTATGAGGTCACTAACATCCGTATATTTCCATGGCCGAAGCTGAGTCGTCGGCATTGGACTGGCATCGAACGCTCGAGCAGCCTCTGTACGACGTGCAAGGAGCCAATCCGGCTCCTCTCGCGCAACAGCAGCTTCGATCACGGCAGCCTCGGAGTAGGCTGGAACTGTTACGGCACGCTCTGACACTAGCCGACCGAACCTTCCATCTGCAGTTCGATCAAGCGGTTGAGTTCAATCGCATATTCCATCGGGAGCTCCTTGACAATCGGCTCCACGAAACCATTCACGACCATCTTTGCAGCATCTTCTTCATTGATGCCACGGGACATCAGATAAAATAGCTGCTCTTCACCGAGCTTCGAAACTGAGGCTTCATGACCAATATTCACTCGCTCCTCATCAACCTCCATCGTCGGATATGTGTCCGAACGTGAAAGCTCGTCGAGCAGCAATGCATCGCAGCGAACCGTGGAACTTGATTCCTCAGCTCCCTCATGCACCTTGAGAAGTCCACGATATGAAGTACGACCTGCACCTCGTGAAACAGACTTCGAAACTATTGCAGATGTGGTATTTGGAGCTACATGGACGATCTTCCCACCTGCATCCTGATGCTGACCATCCCCAGCAAAAGCCAAAGAAAGAATCTCTCCATGAGCTCCTTCGCCCATCAAGTACACAGACGGATATTTCATAGTTAGCTTTGACCCGAGATTGCCATCAACCCATTCCATGACAGCGTTCTCATGTGCAACAGCACGCTTGGTTACCAGGTTATATACGTTGTTCGACCAGTTTTGGATTGTCGTATAGCGAACTCGCGCATCCTTCTTAACGACAATCTCGACGACAGCCGAGTGCAGTGAGGATGTCGAATATATTGGCGCCGTACAGCCTTCGACATAATGAACGTAGCTTCCTTCATCGGCGATAATCAGCGTCCGCTCGAATTGGCCCATGTTCTCAGTGTTGATCCGAAAATATGCCTGTAGTGGTACGTCAACGTGAACGCCCGGCGGGACATAGATGAACGATCCACCTGACCAAACTGAGGAGTTGAGTGCAGCATAACGATTATCGCCTGAGGGAATCACCGTTCCGAAGTACTCTTGAACAATATCTGGGTATTCCTCAACACCTTGGTCCATACCAAGAAAGAGTACACCTTGCTCCTCAAGATCCTCACGAATGTTGTGGTAGACAACCTCAGAGTCGTATTGGGCACCTGCACCAGCTAGAAACTGCTTCTCGGCCTCAGGTATACCAAGCTTGTCAAACGTGTCCTTAATGTATTCAGGCACATCATCCCAGCTGGTAGCGTCCTGATCGGTCGCCTTCACGTAGTAATGGATATTGTCAAAGTCGATCGCCTCGAGTAGCTCTGGGCTACCCGCCCAGTGTGGGTCTGGTATCTCAAGAAATTGGCGATAGGCATCGAGCCGGTACTCGAGCATCCATTCAGGCTCACTTTTCATCTCCGACATCCCACGGATTACATCAGCACTCAAACCCTTCTCAGCCATGAAAAGTGGCTTTTCATCGTCGTGGAAACCCCATTGGTATTCACCAACTGTGTCTCGTGCAATCTCTTTCGAGGTCGTCATGATGTCATCACCTCTTCTGCAATTCCTAGTTCAGCTAAGATCGGATCATAGCCATTTGACTCAATTTCTTTAGCAAGTGAAAAGTCACCTGATTTGACGACTTGCCCGTTCACGAGAATGTGCACAAAGTCAGGTGTGATGTAGTTCAGAATCCGTTCGTAGTGAGTAATTATCAAAATTCCAATCTCAGGGGTTCGAAGAGCATTTATACCTTCGGAAACCGTCCTCAGTGCATCTACATCTAGTCCTGAGTCGGTCTCATCCAAAATCGCAAGGGTCGGCTTGAGTATGCCAAGTTGCAGTATTTCTGCTCGTTTTTTCTCACCACCTGAGAATCCATCGTTGACATAGCGACGAGCGAAACTTTCATCCATCTTGAGAGTCTTCAAAGTTTCTCGTAGTTCGACAAGGAACTCCCGCGCAGGCACTTCCTCACCTCGACGTGCTTTCAGCGCTTCTCGAAGGAAATTAACCATAGTCACACCAGGAATAGCAGTCGGGTACTGAAAGGAGAGAAACATCCCGAGACATGCACGTTGGTCGGCAGGCATCTCGGTAACATCCTGTCCTTGGAAGAGGATTTGACCGCTATCCACCGTATACGCAGGGCTACCTGCGATCGCGTTTGCGAGTGTGCTTTTGCCAGAGCCGTTAGGCCCCATAAGCGCATGCACTTCGCCTGCTCGGATGTTCAGGTTCGCTCCGCGAACGATCTGTAGTTCCGGCTTATCCGCGATACTGACGTGGAGATCATTGATCTCCAGAATAGACTCGCTCATTGCTCTACTGCCATCCCCATCTAGCTGAGGGTCGCCTCCGACCGTAGCCAATAATCCAATCTGGTTCGATATTTTTGCTATTAGTTGATCAAGAACCTGTCACCGTGGATCGCCGGATAACGTATTCGCATGCATCGCCACCAGCCGCCAGAGTAGAGGATTGCTGTACTGGCAATCCGATCAGTGATTCGATCACCTTTCGATCAGCTTCGCACATCGCATCGTTTGCGTCTGCACAAGAACGCAAGGGGCAACAAGTATTCCTCAAGATAGTCATCTGGTCCTGCTGCTCCACAAGTTCAAGAATTCCTTCATCCTGAAGGACATCCGTCACCTGCTGAACGCGTCGATCAAAAACTTTAAATATAATCCGAGGTGAGTACTCGCGTGCCACAGAAGTACCGATACGATCAAAAAGCAAATCGACTAATTCTGAACCATTCAGACCTGAAATTTCCTCTTTATTCATACTCGTGAGCGCCTTGTAGATACGATCTAAGAGCCGAGAATAGCTCGCCCCAGAAGTCTCTTCCTCACCAGCTTCACTAAGTGTGTATTCAGTAACTGGGCGGCCACGTTGCTGCCGAATTAATTCAGTGTTCAAAAGGCCTTCAGCGACCATTATGTCCATATGGCGGCGAATTGAACCCGGTGACACGCCAATCTCTTCTGCTAAATCAGCAGTCGTGGAAGCACCACGCCTCTGGATAATTCGTACCACCAAATCGCGCGTCTGCTCCACAGTTCCCCCACAAGCACTGCCGCACAACAAAATTATCTTCGAATCATCGTTTAGTCAAAGTTTATTTCTTTTTGTTGCACTTAATAAAGTTTAATCTAAGAACAATTTCTTCATTGCCCACTGTGACGGAGGCCTTTACTATCCTCACTGCCAGTCTGCTGTATTCCTCCATCTACCACATCTCGAGATTCAACAAAACATTTCATCGCCGAAGCAAATGAACCACTAGTAGAAGGAAATATCCGATCATGTCCGAATCAATCGAAGGCCTCAAAATAGGTAGCTCAGCAAGTTACGAGAAGCAAATTACTGAGGAAGATATAGTCAGCTTCGCAGAGGTAACCGGTGACTCGAATCCGCTGCACACGGATACCGAATATGCGGCACGTACAAGATTCCAGCAGCCAATCGCACACGGGATGCTGGGTGCAGGCCTAATCTCGGCGGCGATCGGTGCCAACCTCGCCCCGGGCAAAGCTGTGATCTATCTCGGTCAGACGCTCCAATTTCGAGCACCTGTCATACCAGGAGACATTATCGTCGCCAACGTCGAGGTAATCGAGATAGACACGGAACGTAACCGACTGAAACTGACAACTAATGTCACCAACCAAGATGGAACCGATGTGATCCGTGGTGAAGCAAACATCATGGTGGAAGCGTTGGTAGATGCATAGCTAAAAATCCGCAATTCATAGTGAGCACAGACAGTGCTCCCAAGATCTGAAGGCAAGTTTCAGCAACCAGAACAACTCACCAACCGAAGGATCCACGATGTCAGACGAGTTAAGCGGACAGGTAGCAGTCGTGACAGGCGCGAGCCGAGGGATCGGCCGCGCCTGTGCAATAGAGCTAGCGAAACATGGCGCAAACATCGTCGTGAACTACACCTCGAATGCTGATGCAGCGGAGGGCTGTAAGAAGGCCATCGAAGCTGAAGGTGTTAAGGCGCTCATCGTACAAGCCAACGTCTCAAAGTCAGAACAGGCACAACAACTAATCGCAACGGCCGAAGAACAATTCGGAAAAGTTGACATTCTGGTAAACAACGCTGGGATCAATCGTGACCGGACCGTTCAACGAATGGCAGTAAAAGAATGGCAAGAGGTGATCGAAACTGATCTATCCTCAATGTTCTATTGCACAAATGCAGTCGTAACCGGTATGCGCGACCGTGGCTACGGCCGAATCATCAACATGTCCTCAATCATCGGACAGATGGGGAACCTCGGCCAATCCAACTACGCCGCAGCGAAAGCAGGCATGATCGCTTTCACAAAGTCAACAGCAAAGGAGCTTGCGCGGTTCAACATCACCGTAAACGCTGTGTGTCCAGGTTTCGTAGCGACTGACATGGTTCAAGCACTCGACGACAAAATCAAGGAAACACTGATATCTCAAATCCCGATTGGGCGCTTTGGTACGCCGGAAGAAGTTGCTGCGACGGTTCGATTCCTTTGCACTGAAGGAAGCTTCTACACGGGTGCACAAATGAGCCTTAATGGCGGACAATACATGTAACCGACGCCCTACGTTTTTTCTGCGAAGGTTCTGATTGGAATCAGCCATCGGATATCGGACGAATTCGATTACCTTTACAGGCCAAGATGATGGTACCCACGCGAAACTCTAATCTCGTTTGGTCAAGTGACGGAGGACGTCAGTCAAAATCTGCACCTTCGTCAGAAACGCGTGACCGTCGAGCTGGTGCCCAAAAGCATCAGAAGCGAACGTCTCGCGGACTTCCGCCTGACCCTGGCGACGGCATTGTTCGTCTACATCGAGGCAAATCTGACAAAGGAGGGAAGCTCGCCACACTTATCGTTGGCATCCCTGGTACCGAGCAAGCTCTCGATCTCGTATTGAAGCGCTGTAAACGACACATCGGTGCGGGGGGTACCCGCCAAGGTCGGGTATTAATAGTTCAAGGCGACCACCGCAATAAATTGCAAGCTTTACTTGAATCAGACGGTTATCAGGTGAAGTTAGCGGGTGGATAACCTATTTCAAGAAAGCTCTTCTGCTGGTGGACTGGGAACAATTTACCCTTTCTAATTCGAGCTCAATACGACATCGAATAAGCCCACTACACCGACAATTCCGTCTGCATCTGCATCAATAGATCATTAAGCTCTCTGGTCTTAGGACCTTCTGAGCACAAACAATTCAAGGTGTTGGTCTAAACTAATCGCATCTTTGGCCAACACCGAACAAACTAAGTGCACTAATGACTAACAGGCTTCGCTTCTCAGTTCAGAAAGCATCCGAACATCTTCGGAAAGTCGATCCCGTGATTGCTAGCCTGATTGATGCTCATGGACCATATCTCCCTCGTCCATCGATGGAGCCATACGAATATCTGGTACGAACAATCCTCTTTCAGCAACTCGCCGGATCTGCCGCGTCCGCTATCCAGCAACGTTTCTACAAAATGCACGGTGACGAGACAGAGACTCCAACAGCACAGCAGATCCTAGAAACCACGGATGAAGCATTCCGAAGCGTCGGTGTATCACGCCAAAAAGCGAGCTACTTAAGGGACTTTGCGTACCATATCGTTCACGGCGAGCTGGAATTCGAAAAGCTCGATGAATGGAACGACGATGAGATCAGTAAGCACCTCACCGTCGTTAAGGGTATCGGGGAATGGTCAGCGCACATGTTCCTAATGTTCCAACTTGGACGACCCAACGTGCTCCCTATTGGCGATCTCGGAATCAGAGCTGGTATGCGAATCGCGTATCAACTCAAAGAAATTCCATCTCCTCAGGAGGCACGTACTATCGGTGAACCGTGGGCACCATACCGTTCGGTAGCATCTTGGTACATGTGGCGTGCAGTGGAAACACCTCCATAGGAAGTTCCACTCCTAGGTAGGCGAACGTGCGACAGATCATGCCTATAATCGCGCGGGACTAGGAGACAACTCTCCCTGTCTCGGATGAAAGGTACGAGAATGCGGATCGTTGTGTTTGGTCAAGCAGCATTTGGCCTCGATGTCTTCAATGCGTTACGTGAAGCAGACGAAGAAATCGTTGGCGTCTCAACACCACGGCCTGGCTCCAGACCGGACCCTCTTTTCGAAGCTGCAACTGACGCCAATATTCCTGTGATTGCGACTCCAGAACTGCGTAAAAAGGAATCATTCGAACAGTATCTCGATTGGAAGCCGGAGCTTCTTGTCTTTGCCTTCGTTACGGACATAGTTCGCAAACGCGTTCTCGATGCAGCTACACATGGCGCAATCCAATACCACCCATCTCTACTACCAAAGCATCGTGGTATCGCTTCGATGAATTGGCCAATCATCAGCGGTGCTGCGAAAACGGGACTAACAATCTTCTGGGTTGACGAAGGGATCGATACTGGTCCGATTCTGTCTCAACAGGAATTCGAAATAGACCCTCAAGAGTCGATGGGCTCGCTGTATTTCAAAAAACTATATCCGGCAGGAGTACAAGCATTAGCCGATGGAGTTCGTCTGGTTCGCGAAGGCAATGCTCCACGAATCGAGCAAGACCACGAGTTGGCAAGTTATGAACCACCATGTGGCCCAGAACACGCCGAGATCGACTTCCAAAAGCCTGCGCAGGTTGTATTTAACTTGATCCGCGGCTGCGACCCCCAGCCAGGAGCTTCTGCTCGCGGTGATGACGGTCAGTTGTACAAGCTCTTTGATGCCTCCTATCGTCCTGCAACCCCGGAAGAGGACCCTGGCACAATCATTGCCGTCAACGAAGGGACCGCAGAAATATCGACAATCGGAGGGATTATCACCATCGGTCGAGCGCAGCTCGAAGGTGAACGAAAGGTACCTGCTGCTGAGCTACTAAAAGTCGATATGGTCCTCAGACGTCCCGACTAAACAAATAACTACGAATCGATTGGCCCACGAGCCATCCCAGCCAGAAGTACTTCGCCGTTCTCGTCTTCGCAACTAACGTCGTACGTGGCAACTCCATCCTCGACATGACGCAGATTTGCGATCGCTGTCACACGAGCAGGTGTTAGTACAGGTGCCCGCCAGCGCACTTTCAGGTGACCTCCTTCGCTCCACCGATCACCGAAAGCTTTCGTCATCGCCTCAGAAACGAGTGCCAGTACCAACATTCCATGTGCTACCGGACGCCCAAACTGACTCTTAGCCGCCTCTGGTGTGTCGAAGTGGATCGGATTGTGATCACGACCACCCACTCCATATCGATCAACTCGTGATTGATCAATCAAACGCGTAACCGATGCGACCTCAGGTGCAGCATCTTTTTCTCTCATTAGGACGCTTCCTGTGATTCACCATCCTCCGGTGCCAACATGACTGTCGTACGACCACTTCCGACCATTGCTCCACCCGAAAACAACTCGGTGGCAAAAACAACCATCCGCACTCCTCGCCGTCGCGAACTTGAAGCTACCTTAATTTCCACTTCGACCGACTCACCTATTACGACCGACTTGCAAAAATCAAACTCTTGACCTGTATGCACAAGACCGGAGGGAACTTCCACACGATCCATAAGTCCACCCAAAGCAAACGCGACCAACGCGAGTGGGGGCACATACCTGGCCCATAACTCGTCGGACTCACCAGTCGCTTCGAGATATAGCGCAACGTCTTCAGCAGTAATCGTCAGTTCGAAGGGTGCGAGTTGATCGCCGCGATCGATCTGTGCAAAAGAATCTTTGGGTTTTCCCGAAAGCTCGGCCACCGTTAGTTTTTATCCCTCATTAGACTTCCAACATCTCACAAAGCTCATAAAAATCAGTGGTTGTGATGTCGGGCTCATAATCAGATTCGTCATAGGGCAAATCGTATCGATTAACGTAAGCTCCTCTAAATCCACTATGCCTTGCCCCCAATATGTCGAAGGAATGTGCGGCTACCATCATTATCTGCTGTGGCTCCAGTTCCAAACTTTTTGCGGCAAACCTATATACGGACGGGTGGGGCTTAAATTGGCTCACAGTTTCAGCCGATAGAATCTTGTAGAAATCTATCCCAATTCTATTTTTCGCGAGGTGCTCAAGATAATGTTGCTCACCGTTGGAAAGCATCACCAGCTTGTATTTACTCGAAAGTCTTTCTAAGCCGTCTATCGCATCCTCAAAAGGACTTAACGTCTGATAGGCTTCCATAAATTCATCCAACTGGTCGTAGTTAAATTCAACTTTTAGCTGTCGTAACGTGTACATCAAAGCTCTTCGTTTAACAGCTAAATAACCACTATGCCCCAACATCAACAAATTATCTTGGTACTGTTCGATCCTCTGCCTCGATCTCCAATGGGCCCATACTTCCTTCCCAGTCAATGAGGTTGAAGCACCACAATTTTTCAACAGCAGGTCGAGCGGAGGAATCAGACTTCCAGCGAGGTCTAGAACGGTGCCAAAAATATCGAATGTTAGTGTATTAACTGAATCTAAGTTTTTGATAGGCATTCCAGTGGACACTTTCATTCGACTGACCACTGCCTCCTCCTAGCTAAGATGTGAAAGCACTTCAGAATGGTCACGCGCCTCAGGGAGCGCTCCGCTCCTCGTCATGTAGGCTATTTTTCCTTCCCTATCGATTACGACGGTTAGACGCTCTGCGACAGCAACTGCAGCGTTCCACGTACCGTATAGTTGGGCAACTTCCCCCTTCATGTCAGAGAGTAGCGAATAGGGCAGGCTCTCCTGCTCTTTGAATGCTTGGTGTGCGAAAATACTGTCGCGACTTATGCCAAAGATTTCCGCGCCTTGTTCGATCCAACCTTTGTAATCGTCTCTAATCTCACAGTGCTCTGCGGTACAGACGCCAGAGAAATCGAATGGATAGAAAACTAGTACAACCGGCGTGCCACGTAACCCTGAAAGAGTCACTTCCTCGCGGTTCTGATTCTGTAGTGTGAAATCCGGAGCGTCCTGCCCCACCTCAATACTCACGTTTACCTCCTTGACCCTAGTCATCTCCACCGAACTTATTGGCGAAGAAACTTAAATCAAAATTTACTGATGGCGAAAGTGTATCCGAGATAGCGGAACATGCATTCATCATTCCGACTTATGACATGTCGACTCTGTCCGACGTTGCGTCTTCCGTAAGCGGTAAACTAGACCTACGTCCTGAGACAGTCACGAGCGCGACAACAAACATGCCACAAGCCACAAGAACGATCGCCGGACTAGTTGCAACATTTGCATAAAAAGAAACATGCAATCCAATGACCGACGAAACAGCCGCGATGCAAACTGCTAGTAGCATGATCTGATTGATCTGCCTAAAGAGAAGAGACGCAGTCGCCGCTGGGACAATCAACATCGCATTCACCAACACAATACCAATTCCCTTCAAGGCTACTACTACCGCTACCGCTATTAGCACCAACAGCGCGTATCGGAAAAAATTGACAGGAACACCAACAGTAGCTGCTGTCGACGGATCGTAAGCGACCATAATCAGCTCACGGCGAAATACACCTACAAATAACAATGTGGCAGTTCCGAGAATTAACGCGCCCCATATATCTTGCTGAGAAACCCCAAGAATATTGCCGAACACGAAGGAGAATAAGTCAGGTGTGTATTGGGAACGTCGAGAAATCACCAAAATACCCAGTGAAAACATCGCCACGAATAGAACACCAATCGCCGTGTCGTAAGAAACACGACTTCGCCCTTGAACCCAGCCGATACCTAACGCCGTTGCCACTGCAGCTACAAGAGCGCCTATGCCGACGCTCGCTCCATTCACGAAAGCGATTGCAACACCAGCGAGAGTGCTGTGCGCAAGAGCATCTCCAGAAAATGCCAAACCTTTATGGACAACAAACGTCCCCACAATGCCACCGACAACACTGACAAGCAATAAGACGATCAGCGCACGCTGCATAAACTCGAACTGATATGGATCAACAAACCAACCGAATATCTCCTCGATCATCGCTAAATCTCTGACCGATGTTCGTCATACAGGCCCCTAGTTAGGTCTGCTCCTAAGGAACCAATTGTTAACAAGTGACGATCGAAAGTTTCAGACAATGCTTCCTCTGTTAAAACCACTGCCGGTGGACCAGAGGCAATTACTCTGCGGTTCAGACAAATCGCATCATCGGAGCAGCTAGCTACACAAGCGAGATCATGCGTCGCAATCAGCACACTACGATCCTTATTTACAAGCTCGTCCAAAATACCAAGCAGATCGTGCTGTACACCCGCATCGAGGCCAGCGAATGGTTCATCTAGCAGAAATAGTTGCGCACCGCGCGCGATCGAACGCGCCATCAAAACACGACGTCGCTGTCCACCTGACAATTCGCCAATTTGGCGCGATATAACACCTGTGAGCCCAACCTGTTCAAGAGCATAATCAACCATCTCGCCATCGTTATCCGTCCAACTGGCGAAGGGCTTTATGCCTTGATAACTTCCCATCTGTACTACTTCCCGTACAGAGACCGGGAAATTCCAATCAACTTCCTCAATCTGGGGCATGTAAGCGATATCGTTGCGAGCCTCAGCAACCTGCCGACCGAATGCACGAACTTCCCCTTGCAAAGGATCAATCAGGCCCAGAATAGCCTTAAACAAAGTTGATTTTCCCGCGCCGTTCGGACCTATAAGCCCAACGATTTCTCCTCGAGGAACGCGTAGATCAATCGCCTCGATTACAGCTGGGCTGCCAGGGTAGCCAGCCCATAGATCGTCCACCTCAAGAGCGAATACACCGTGTTCGTGATCAGGAGGGAGCGGTTCTCTGGCATGTGGGTGGTCAGCTATGCGCCCCGTCATAGATCGCGCGTCCGCACGCATTAGTGGTGATCGTGCGAATGACTATGAGCGGCTTTCAAGGCCGCTCCTTCGATGAGTGATGCCAAATTAAACCTCATCAAATCAACATAGCTCACAATTTCATCCGTGAAGGTAGTACTGATCTCGAGAACCACAGTATCAGTTTCGTTAGCGATCGACTCGATTACCGAAGTATCAAATTGAGGCTCGGCATAGATTGCTGCTATGTGATGTTCTTCAATCAATTCGATCAACTCGGCGACTACTGCTGAACTAGGCGCTTGCTGTGGATCATGTGGCAACATCGACACTGTGAGTTCTAAACCATAAGCGGCAGCGAAGTACTGGTAAGCGTCATGAAATACCACCAAATCACGACCATCTTCAGGGAGATTCGCAATTCCGTCTCGCATCTCCTGATGGAGAGCTTCGAGCTCTCCAATATAGGTAGCGGCACGGTCCCGGTAGCCTGAACCATTCTTTGGATCAGAAGCTGTCAACTCGTCCCGTATAACCTCGACATAGTGAATCGCGTTCGTCACATCCAACCAAAAATGCGGATCACCTTCTGCACGGATGAACGCTGAGTATTCAGTCTCATCATCATCGTGCTTGTCGTGG
>DKLZ01000010.1:0-3884 GCA_002455955.1 Dehalococcoidia bacterium UBA6627 | reverse complement strand
GTCATGATCGTCGTCATCATCATCATCGTGCTTGTCGTGGCCATGCGCATGCCCTCGATAGTCGAGCTGATCTAGACCAGCACTAACCGGAATTACTCGCGCCATCTCTTTGACGTTCTCTTCGATAATGTCGAGTATCCCTTCTTCGAGATTACGACCATTCACAAAAATCAAGTCCGCCTCAGCTACGGAGGCTGCTGTGGATGGCAGTGGCTCGAAACTATGCAAATCGACACCAGATGGGATCAGTATCTCCACATCGGCTTCACTACCAGCGACGATAGAGACAAACTCTCCTATCACCGCCGTCGAAGCGACAATCCGTAACCTCTCATCGCGAGTCTTCGCTTGATCATTTTCGTCTGAACTACACGCGCTCGCGGAAAGCATGCCCACGAACAGGAGCAGATTAACCATTACAAATCGAAT
Organism: Dehalococcoidia bacterium UBA6627; assembly: GCA_002455955.1. Lineage (GTDB taxonomy): Bacteria > Chloroflexota > Dehalococcoidia > UBA2979 > UBA2979 > UBA6627. The sequence continues at coordinate 3,455 of DKLZ01000010.1, read as the reverse complement.
CATTCGGAGTTCCTAAACACAGTAATGAGACTTGGTATCTATAATCGGTAAACGATACTAGGTATCAATGCTGTGTTCAAGCCGTTTCGGTACCCAGTGAAAGATTATTTCTTTTGGCAACTGTCACATTGACCGTACAACTCGATCCGGTGTGCCCCAACCTCGAATCCAGTCATGCTCGCAACATCTTCGAGCAGACGCTCAAGCCCATCGCTGGTGAATTCAGCCACTTTTCCACAATCCGAACAAATAACGTGGTGATGATGCTCGGATTCATCTTCCCCGACCAGCTGGTACACAATCGTACCGTCATCAAGAACAACCTGGCAGATCATTTCCAATTCGCGCATCAGCTTCATCGTGCGAAAAATTGTGGCGCGTCCAACAGCTGGTAGTGCTTGCTGAACTTCCTCAGCTGTAAAATGGTTCCCCAGCAAACGCATAGTATCGACGACTGCTCGCCGCGGACCGGTCAGGCGGTGACCCTGACGCGACAACGTTCGTTCAATCGGATCGATGGAAGGCATAGCTTATGGTTACGAGTAACCACCTAGACTGTCAATCTATGCCTGAACTGGCATAGTTAATCAATGACTACTGCACAACGCTGGAGAATCGCGCTCTGGCTCACGATGATCGTTGGGGTTCTGTACGTCTTCTATGGCGCACGTGGAGCCCTACTACCGTTCGCTATCGGTGCCTTGTTCGCATACGCCCTCTCACCGATCGTCGATCACATCGCGAATATCGTTCCAATACGATCACACCGTGGTGATGTGCTCCGCCGTGGTTTTGCCGTCATCATCATCTATCTTCTACTCGGTGCCGCAGCGTTCTTTGCGGGATCAGCATTCATCCCTATCGCTGTTGATCAGGTTTCGGAATTTTTCGACACACTCCCAGCAACCATCGAGACCGCTCAAATACAAGTGAACTCTTGGCTGGAACAATACCGCAACCGTGTGCCAATCGATTTACAAGAGCGTATCGACGCCAGACTGCAAGATGCGGGCAACACTGCTATCAATGCAGCAACTTCTATGGTGCAACGATCGATCGGAATGATGTCGAGCACGATCGCTATTGTCATCAGCTTCGCCGTAATGCCATTTTGGATGTTCTACGCGATGCGCGATCGACATTTTGTGAAACGCAACTTTCTGGCTGCAGTTCCTAGTGCGCTCAGAGACGATGCAATCAATTTGCTGCACATTAGCGACCGCTTACTTGGTCGCTACATCCGCGCACAACTCCTGCTAGCGGTTATCGTCGGAACAATGGTCGGAGTCTCACTAACTCTGTTAGGCATCCCTCTATCGCTTGCTCTAGGAGTAATCGCAGGAATCACTGAACTCATCCCGATTGTGGGACCGTGGATCGGAGCCGTGCCAGGGCTAATCCTGGTGGCCGCAATAGACCCAGATAAGTTCATCTGGGTAGCGCTCGTCTATTTCCTAGTCCAACAGTTCGAAAATTTATTTCTTGTTCCCCGAATTCAAGGTGAGGCACTGGAAATGCACCCCGCGATGATCTTGCTAGTGCTGTCGTTAGGAGGAGCAGCTTTCGGATTTATTGGTCTAATTATTGCTGTACCGGTGAGCGCGCTGCTCCGCGAAATGTTCTGGTATCTCGATCACCGCCTAAAAGGCGATTCACCAGAAATAGCTCTTCTCACCAGTCATATAGGGTCTTCTAACGGAATCGATAATCAGATCTCTATCGAAGATCCGCTGCGAGCACCACAGAAGCACAGTTTGCCTTCCGAATACTCCGACACCGACTCGTCCGTAAAGCCAGTAGCCTCGCAAAACTCTGATACAGGCACCGGCACCGAAGAGTCAAAGACGATGGAAAACGTGGAAGCCGATTTAGAACATTAAGACAAGAAAATACATCACGCACAAAACTCGACTAGTTGCAATCTAAGAACAACGGACATCTTCGCTAATTTAACGGACATTCCTTGATCGAGTGTTCATGATCAAACCTGGCGCCCGAGCTTCTATAAACTCTCGGACCACATCTACACGTGGCCCCCCCATGGTGCTACACGATGCCGCGACCATCGATGCTTGGTTCCAGAACACGACCGGTTCCAGAATCTTGTATGCGGCATATTCACAACGCGTAAAGAAATTCCTATCGGAAGCTCCATTAGCAATGACTCCCACGAGTTCGCCATTCATGTTGACGACCGGACTTCCGCTCGACCCCGACCCCACATTTACAGAATTCATTTGGAACTCTGGACTCACAGGAAAAATGCCCTCTTCATAATCCCAAGCCGATACTCGCCCTCCGTACATCGCCCACTTCAAGCTCTGTGGATGGCCAATTCCGACCACCAACTCCTTTAGCGATGCCTTATCGGAAAGCGGAATCCATTCCTCAGCTTCAGTATCTACCTTTGCCAAAGCGAGATCCGGTATCCAAGCCTCCGACACTGAACCCACAACCGTCCCAGTTAGAGTTCGGCCATCGAACGTTGTCACCTCAATGGTCCGTGCATCCTCCACAACGTGGGCATTGGTAAGCAAATATCCGTCCGAGGAGACAAAAAAACCAGTCCCGAAACCTAAACTTTCACCAAAATCTCCCCCAACACGCACTTCCACAACAGCTGATTGGATCGCCTGACCTACAAATCTAACCAAAGCTTGTTCCTCAAGGGTGATATCGTCTGGATTTTGTATGCTAGCCACCATCCACTCCATGTGGAGAACTTTCTCTAGAGGTGCGATGTCACGCACATATCCAGCCAAACTGTCATCTCCGGAATGGATACAAATCCGACAAAGGCCTGACGGTATGTTCGGGGTTACGAAATCCGGATCGACAGTGACCGCATCGCTACGAGCTGCTCGATTAGCCTGTACAAGCCCTGGCACGTGATCTTCAATGAACTCGACGACGATATCTACCGTCGGACCGAAACCAGATGTGTCGAGCAGAGCATAAAAGTCAAGCGCACTCCATATAGGTTCACTCTGAGTAAAGGCAATGACTGATTCAACGGGGGATTTAGTGAGGGCACCGGACACAATCCCTATTAGGTCACCATCGATACTCAGGATTGCACTTCCGCTTCCACCAGGATTGCTCGGATTGCTGTAGAGCATGCGGTCGGAAAGCCCAGTGAAATCGTTTGAATCATCTTCAAATCCTGTCACTATTCCACCGGCACTTGCCCAAAACAGCCTGTCTGGATGGCCTACATACACTGTCATGTCGCCTACAGATGGCGTAAGCCCAATCGGTACGAACGGGAAACCATCAGCATCTACCTTCAAAATAGCTAGGTCCGGTGCGAACGATGAGTTGTGAGCGATCAACGTCGCGGGCAGCTGACGACCGTCATAGGTTATGACCCCGTGATCTACACCAACCCTGACCACATGACCGGCAGTAATCACATACCCATCAGACGAGATAAACGTGCCGGTACCTTGCGGTGA
>DKLZ01000078.1 GCA_002455955.1 Dehalococcoidia bacterium UBA6627 | reverse complement strand
GCATCACCTCCGGCTTCTTTCGCTGCCAACCAAGCTGAGATGTCCGGATAAGCAGTCATGATCACGCGGTTCGGCGGTCGTAATTGTGGGTCATGACCAACAATCAATACACGACCGCCATCTTCCTGCGCATGTGGCCAAATCGATTCCTGATTAATCTCATCAAACTCAGCAGCATCATCTCCACCAAGTTCACATCGCAGCTCCTCAACCACCGATTGACGACCGAATGATTCCGGAATCGGTGCTAAGCGACTGCCAACATCCCGCCATTCAACTTCGGGAGTCGACAGCTCATCGTCGAAGACAATCATGCTCGCTCTAGAAGGACCGTAAAGACGAGGTCGACCAGCAGCAATCGCTCGGATCTCCTTCGTTTCCTCAAGTCGTGCTGTCTCACTGCGAAAGAAACCCCAGGGACGAGTTGCCGTCCAATGGTCAAAGTCAGCGTAGGCAGAATGAGTGACCATCACATCACCTGAACCGCCAAATGCCCAACCCCCATAGGCGATCATCTGGCACCCGTTGTAGCGCATATCCTCCCAGATACCTAGACGGCTTTGTCGCTCGAACTCCTGTCGGTCGTCTGCATCTACCGTGAATTCCCGTTGCACAAGAAGTCCCATGTTCGCCTGCTTTCTAGTATCAGTCCGATTCGGTTCAGCCTGATGCTACTCGAGGTGCATTATCTCTACATCTAATGTCATCCAGCAGAATTGGCGACCAGCACACCTCGGTCTAGTGCAGCCTCGCCAGTTGCCGTTCGTGTATCGAACTGAAAAACACGAGAACCATCCGTTAACGTTGACTCTCCGAGACAACGCACCGTGATATTCGTGTCCAGCATCACCATCGCTCGGTTCTGAGCGTAGAAGCGTTGCACCCGAGTCGGATCGCCGGAGAGTTCACGATTGACGAGCTTGCTCATCACCATCGCTTGGGTCGCTGAACCGTGAAGCATGATGTCTGGTAACCCTGCAGCCAAAGCTGCCCGACGCTCCGTGTGAATCGGGTTATAAATCTGGGCGCACTCCGTATAAATCTGCGCCGCGTCTCCAGGCACAAAGATATCCTCGATCCACAGCGGTTCAGCAGCCATTTCGACTTCAGGTAGCACGGATGCAGGTGCAGGTTTTGGGTCACCTTCCAGTGTCCCGCCGAGCATAATTGACCCATTATCCAGCTCAGCCACGAGAGCTCCGCTCGTATCAGTCAGCCAGTAGCGATCGACTAACAGAACGCCGGGACGAGCCTGTTCGAGGCCAATCGTCTCCCCTTGAATCGTGATCACGTCGCCCTCACGGAACGGGCGTTCGAGTCGAAGATCCGTCCATGCATGAACGCCGACGACAGAAGAGGGTGATGATTTGCGATCTGGGTTCACTCGACTGTTCCACTGAAACGAAAATGCTAGAAACGGATGCCCGATCAACCCACCGTCTCGCATATCGTCAAAATAGTGTGGATTAGTATCACCTACCGACGCCGCGTAGGCCTGAATCCGTCGCGTGGTCAGCTCAAAACTCGTTGCAACTGTCCCGTGGCTTTGAGGAATATCACTACTGACGATCCGCTCAGTACTCATCGCTCCCCTAAACCCTTATCGTCTTCGCGCACTCACTATCTAATCTCGCGAAGTCGATGTGTGATCAGTCATCGGCACTTCTCTGGTGCCTCATTCAGCTGCTCACGGCAACATTATCAGTTTCTATTCCTCTTCAGGTGCCGTCTCAGGATGCCATTGCAACGCTATCCCTTCTGCTTCGAGGAAGGCAATTTCATCTGAATCGAGCCCAAGTTCTTCGAGCACCACGCGAGTGTGAGATCCCAGAGGTGGTGCGGGTTCACGTACTCCAACAGTCGACCGGCTCATTTCGATCGGGCTACGTGGAGTACGAATCTTCCCCAATGTCGCGTGCTCAAACGTAGGGATCAGGTCGTTTGCGAGAACATGCGGATCGTCGTACAACTCCTCGGTCTCGTTAAAGGGCGAAGCAGGTACCCCTGTTTCGTCAAGGAGTGCAAGCCAATCCTCAGTCGTCCGCTCGGTAAAGGCTGCCTCCATCTGATGGCGAATTCGGTGATGCTCCGACAGTGTGAGGGAATCAGGGTCGTAGACCGGACCGTCGATCGAAGCATCACGGCTACCAATGAGATCGCGAAGTCGACGCCGCAGTTTATTGTTCAGACATGCGATCGCAACCAGTCCATCCTGCGTTTGATAGACGCGGTAATAGTTCGTGTGGGGAGAATACCCTCCCGCGATTTGACGAATCTCCAACGTATCTTCGTAGCTTGCACCGTCGGCCCGAGCATTCTGGACCAAGGCGATCAATGCCTCTCGTTCGATGGCATCTTCGCTTTCGACTGATGTCAGTGGTCGGTACTGCAGTGCCAGCGCTGAGTGGAAGAGGTTGGTGCTTACAAGCTGACCTTCGCCAGTGACAAGGCGTCGGTAAAGCGCGTTGACAATCCCGAATGCATTGAACATGGCCGTGGTGAGATCAGCCGGTGCGAAGGAACGGACACCTGAAGGCGCCCCGTCACGTGGACGAGCCTCAAATCCCATCACGCCAGCCGACGCTTGAGAAAGTAGGTCGAAGCCACCTCGATGGCTATACGGTCCGTTATGGCCAAACGCCGTGATTTCGGCGTAGATCACCGTTGGATTAGTCGCACTCACCGACTCGTAATCGAGCCTAAGGTCATGGGCGACACCTGGCCGGTAATTCAACACGACCACATCTGCTTCCGCCGCGAGACGACGTGCTAAATCACCACCACGCTCACTCCATGCGTCGAGAGCAACACTTCGCTTCCCTCGATTCAGACCAAGAAACACGCGACTCTCATTGGGTACGTTCGCTAACGAACCTTGGTGACGCCAATGGTCACCAGTCACCGGTTCGACCTTAACTACGTCGGCACCCATGTCAGCGAGCATCATCGTTCCGTACGGACCAGCAATGTACTCCGTGAAATCGACGACGCGGACACCGTCCAGTGGTCCGGGAGTGTTTCCCGTCAGGTCAGTCACAATCATTCTCTTGTGAGATCAGATACAGGATGTGCTCGCAATCCCCGAGGAAAAGGTATCAGACGATGAAATCATCGAGTGGCTTGCGAACGGGAGGAAAGAAGAAGATACCGTACTCCGCATAGATTTCATTATGCGTCGCCCAGCTCGTCGTCCCAGCAGCGGAACACAATCCTATCACTATAAATTCAAGCAGTGGATGCTTGAAATGGACTTCCCAGCGAGGCCCGGCTCGATGTCGCTGGACGATCTCCAGGCTCATGTAGACGACATCCAGGCTTGCGAGGATTCCATGCGAGCGAAGGTTCAACAAGCACGCGACGCGCTGACTAGAAAGAAGCTACAGTAGTCAATCTCAGAATCAAGGAATCCATCCGAACCATGGGAATAAACCCCTGATCGTCCAGCGACGATCAGGGGTTTATTAGTGCTGGCACGCCGGGAAGGATTCGAACCCTCGACCCTCAGATCCGAAGTCTGATGCTCTATCCACTGAGCTACCGGCGCACGATCAATGTCCTCAGTCACTGGATGAATTGCCAATATATCGGGTTTAGATGGCAACGGCCCCTTAGAGGAATCCACAATTACACATTAAAAAGGAATGCCGAATCAGCTAGATACTCATTTCCGCTCTAATCGCATGCATCTTCAGCGACATTAACTAGGATGTACTCTACGAGGAGTGGTACTGCACAGGCATACAGAAGACGGATAATAGGAAGTGCTAACTGACCGACAGAAGACTCTCTGACCCGAATGACAATCCTGCACTCTCGAACAATGAGTCTGCGCGGGTCGAATTGCGACGTGCGATGGCATTGCATGCGTCTGGGGAAATCACACGTGCGATCGAAGCCAGTCGACGCGCTATAGAATTGTCACCAGAATATGCCGAAGCACACGCCTACTTAGGCAACACTCTGGTGGCCCGGAAACGACAGTTCGCCGACGGACTGAAAGCTCTCAAACTTGCGACCACATTCGCACCAAAGGATGCAGCAATCCTCTATACCTGTGGCTGGTGCCATGAATACGTTGCGAACGCGTTGGAGCGCAACCATCGCTCCCCTCAGATGATGAACGAAACTGCGCCGACTCTCTATGCGAGTGCCCGCAAGTATTTGTTCCGCGCATTAGATGCTGGTCCCGATGACCAATTGCGTGGCGACATTGAAGATATGCTAGACGTCATCGCGGATGCGACTGGCGAACCGTGGGAAAACGATTCTCAAGATCTGTGAGCCTAAACTATGCCACGTTTACGTTTCGAAGATGAATTCGAGCTCCACTACGAAATTTACGGACCAGCACCGGGAACGGCACCAGCTGTCATTCTTGCCCATGGTGCTGGAGGCAACGGAATGTCCTGGTGGCAACAGGTACCGGCGTTTTGTGATCGATACACGGTTGTGACGTTTGATCACCGTGCCTTCGGACGATCACCTGATATCGAGAACGGACCAGGTCGGATAGCATTCGGCACCGATCTGCGATCGCTCCTGGATCACCTAGGTCTCAACCGTGTTCACTTCGTTGCCCACTCGATGGGCGGCCGTACCGCATTCAGTCTCGTATCACGCGATCCAGAACGCATTGCGTCACTCGTCTATTCGGGAACCAACGGCGGATGTGTTGACGATCGTTACCGTGAACTGCGAAGCCGTCTCGAACAAGAAGGGTTCTTGGACGGATCATTGCTGAAACGTGCACTAGCTGACGGATACGCTGAACGAGAACCCGCTATGCAATATTTGTATCGAAGGATCCGAAGCATCAATCCACCACGAGCTCGCGATTTTCTGGCCCCAACGGGGAGGATGGTCAACTACCGCGGATCAACAGCCCAACGGTTACGAGAAGGTAGCTGGCCGATACTCTGGATCGTCGGAGAACATGATCGCGTGATTCCGGTCGACCTCATCCGCATCTCACACGACCTGACACCAGGATCACGACTCGAGGTTGTCGAAGGCGCTGGCCATTCAGCCTATTTCGAACGTCCAGACGCATGGAACAAGCCTGTGCGCACCTTCATTGACTCCGTAGAAACTGGACAGACTCGGTGACAACACAAGCTACTGAGCCTCTGAAGAACTGAGCACTCAAAATCAGCTAACGGGA
>DKLZ01000079.1 GCA_002455955.1 Dehalococcoidia bacterium UBA6627 | reverse complement strand
CGGAGGTTCGAATCCTCCCGGGCGTACCATTCTTGATGGCCGTCCTTTTAACTGACAGAGAGAGAAACTGATGGCACAAGCAAACGACAAAACAATCCACTTTGGCTGGTTCATCCCGACTACAGGAGACGGGATAGGTTTCGGGACGCTCGAAGGGCGTATCCCGGCTGGGATGAACCTATTTATGGACGTAGCAGAAGCAGCGGAAAATGCTGGCTTTGAATACGCATTAGTGCCAGTCGAAGTGAACTGTTGGGAGGCGTGGATCAGCTGCTCAATGGTTGCTGCACGCACCGAGAAGCTCAAGCTTTTAGTCGCGGCACGCCCTGGTTATATCGTGCCTACGATGATGGCAAAGATGGTTACGACCTTCGACCAACTCACTGGTGGACGAGTCTATGTGAATCTGATCGCTGGACCTGGGGGCGCACAACAGGCGATGGACGGTATCACCTTCGACCATGACCAGCGTTATGCCGTCATGGACGAAACAGTCGAAATCATGAAACGAGTCTGGACTGAGACCGATCCAGTGGATTACACCGGCGAGCACTTCGAATTGCAGGGAGCCGTCATCAAGCCGAAGCCCTACCAACAACCTCACCCACCGTTTTACATCGGCGGAGAATCTGCGGCGGGCCGCGAAGTCGGAGCAAAACACGCAAATGTGTACCTATTGTGGGGCGACACAATGGAGAACACTGGTAGAAAAATTCAAGAGATCCGCGAGATCGCTTCTACTTACGGGCGAGCAGACGAACTACGGTTCGGGATGAGATTACAAATAGTGGTCCGCGAGGACGAAGATGATGCTTGGGCCGCAGCCCATGCGATGATCGCGAATGCAACCGATGAGGCACGAGCACACCGTGAGCGCATGTGGGAACAATCAGAATCAAACGACCACATGTGGGAGCTGACTAAAGTAGAAGACTTCCGCATAGAGCCTCATCTCTGGAGCGGACTGAGTACGGTACGACCGGGAGCGGGCGTAGCGGTGGTTGGAAATCCAGAACAAGTAGCTGCAACCCTCGAACAGTTCATTGAGCTTGGTTGCACTGAGTTCTGCCTTTCTGGCAGTCCACATGCACGCGAGGCGGAACGGTTTGGAGAACTGGTGATGCCCTATTTTGCTTCTCGGCGAGCACCGGAGTATGTGAAGAACTGAACTACTAGTTACGGCTGATTAAACCGGATAGAGCCCTTCGCCATATCGAGACCGTGATGAAGGCAAGTTCGTAGACTTTCGAAAATCAAGCGTTCTTTGATCTAACAATCGTTTGGTATACAAAACATCGTCACCGGTACAGATGCTTTTTAGACATTTTGGCTGCAACAGTGAATGCTGGGTCAAAAACGTTACCAATGTCATATTCGAGTGCCTGTCCAAGGAGATGGCTCGCACCACGAACGTCATAATCGTGATCAGAACAGAGCCAACGGACAAGCTCCGTCGTCGCGTGCTGAAGTGCTTGATCCAAAGGGCGAGCATTGCCAAGGGCAATTAAGTGAGTCGCCGTCTCCATCCGGGGCCACCGAGAATTAACCTGTTTTCTCAACTGAACAGTGAATGCTACATCCATAGAGATTTCGATACCGGTTCCGACGACTTCACCTTCACCCTGAACAGCATGACCGTCGCCAATGAAAAACAAAGCTCCAGCAGTTAATACAGGCAGGAGTACGGTCGCACCCGTTGCGATATGTCGATAATCCATATTCCCGCCGTACCGTCCTGAGGTCGCCGTAGAGATCGCCTGCCCACCAGACGGCGCAACACCAATGCAACCGACCATCGGTGCAATCGGGATAGTCAGCTCGTGTGGTTCCGCCTTCTGGTCGATCAAAGTCGCAATACCTGCATCAACGTTTACGTCCCAACGGGTAAGATCTCTCGTTGGGAGCTCTGGAACGAATGAACCATCGACGATATGCGGAGCTATGCTGCTGAAAGTGAATCCATGATCGCGGTTCGGTGAAATCATCTCTAGATAGACAACCAGCTGGTCTCCAGGTTCAGCGTCTTCTATTAGAAATGGACCCGTCAATGGATTCCCGGGAGTAGCTACTAAGCTGCCGTCTCGCCCATGCCCGAAAGCATCTAAAGTTGATGTAAATACACAATCGCCTGAAGCAATGGTCAGCACCGGTTCGAACGATCCAAAACTGTTGTAATAGCGATTTGGCTCAAAATGATGTTCCACTTTAATCACTCCTTAAAGCGATGAGGTTTCGATTTCTGGGTACACCGAACAAATTATGCCGATTGAGGAGTCAGTATCTGTGTCTGTGTGTCCACGAAGGCATTTAAGCGCCTGTGACGATGAATCCGCTAAAACTTGTCGATTCAGTCTGCAATGTTATTCGATTTTTGCAAGCCCTAATGCGTGACTGACTGGCGTCTTAGTTAACAGTGAATAGTGCAGGGAACTGAAAATATGTGTCGGAGGGAGGTACCAGCTGGTATACGTGGTGCTGTGGCCTACAATTTCCACATAACCGCAAGCCAAATGGATATCTCAGCGAAATAAACTGCCGTGGCGCATTACAGTAACTTCTCGCGTGAAGAATGGAATGAGCTACAACACAGTGTCTTCACTGGACTGACCGATCGCGCACTACAAGCATTAGTAGAGTCGAACAAATATATTAGCCAGCGAGAAATCACAGAGATCTACCAACCTCTCACAGAATTCTTGCTCAACCTTATGCAGGAAGCACAAGACTTACCTGTCTCCCGATCGAAGTTCCGTTCAACCGAAACGACTCGTGTGCCATATGTAATCGCGATCGCGGGAAGTGTCGCGGTCGGCAAGACCACTACGGCTCGCATCCTACAGACCATGTTCACAGACTCCAAAAATACACCACGT
>DKLZ01000020.1:1853-22457 GCA_002455955.1 Dehalococcoidia bacterium UBA6627 | reverse complement strand
ATCTTCGCCAACATCGGTCCAGAAAACCAAGATCTCTTTAGCGGTAGCGTCGACATTTGGGGTCTCGCCGAGCACCAAAAACATACTAATATGGATCAGTATCATGGCGAGTGCGCCGGAAAGAGCGCCGAAGCGGATTAATGACGGGTTCATAAAGACGGACTCCTCTGGTGGCAGGTTGATTTAGTATAGCTTACGAGGGTAATTCGAATGCCACCGTTGCGTATTCTCGAGACTGCCTGCGGCGTGATGGGCCCATTTTCTGGGTCGTTATTTGCTGATCGTGACGCGGATGTTGTGAAGCTTGAGCCACCTGAGGGAGATTGGACTCGGAATCCGCCGGGTTCGACACATGCTGGACTTTTTCATTGCATCAATCGAGGTAAACGGAGCGTGGTGATTGATGTCGCTAGCCGTGAAGGGCGCGCTCAGCTGCAATCGTTGGTTGCTTGGGCAGATGTCGTAATAGCCGGTTCCGAACTCGTTGCAGCAGAAATCACCGATGACACACTAAGCTCTTGGAATGCAGATGTGATTCGAAGCTGGATTCTCCCGTTCGGGCTCAGCGGTCCCTATGCTAATTATCAGGCTGAGTCGATTCAGTTGCTGGCGCTTGGCGGGATGATGCATATGACAGGCGATCCCGGACGAGAGCCGTTACAGCTCCCGGGATATCACCCCGAATACATTGCCGGTATCCATGCTTTCACAGCCGCTAGTGCCGCTCTCGTAGCGCGCGCACGTTTTGCAACCGTAGGTCAGCGTGTGGAGACTAGTGCGTATGAGGCGATAGCAGGTAGCGCAGAGATGGCTGTCACCATGTATGTCGCGACCGGTGCGGTGCGGTCTCGCTTTCAAGGGCGTCAGCCATGGGGAATACAGGGAGAAATTGTGCCTTGTGCGGATGGGTATGTTGCGGTTCACCCTGGGGCGAAGGGTGAATTATTGGCGATACTCATTGGACGACCCGACTTGCTTGAGGAACCACTTTTGCTTGAGCCGCAATACCGGCTGAAGCATATCCCAGAGTTCGTCACTCTACTTGGTCCTTATCTGTCCTCTCACACTCGAGCTGAAGTGATGCACGATTGCGAGGAACTAGGTCTGCCTTTCGGTGCTGTCCTTGAGATTCCCGATTTGCTTGAGGATGAGCAATTAGAAGCGCGAAAATTTTTCGAACTGACTGATATCGATGGAACGGAAGCTTTCCTTCCAGGACGTACTTACCGGACCTCGAATGATGTGGACCAACGACCTCCTGCTCCCAGCCTTGGCGAACACACGGAAGAGGTACTGGCCGCGAACTCTGGAACGAAACGAGTCGAAGAGAGCATGTGATGGCTGTCGAGAAATTTCAGTTCGAAGTTGGATCACTCCCCTTGAGTGGAGTTCGTATTGTCGACCTGAGCTGGGCATATGCGGGACCAAGTGCGACTCGTACCCTTGCAGAATTAGGGGCTTCGGTGATCAAAATCGAGTCGCCACGTCGCCCGGACGGCGCGCGCGCGTTAATTCAGGATCGCAACGAATCACATCCTGATTATTGGAACCGTGGCCTCTACTTTGCAGAGAAAAATCTTGGCAAGCGTGCGATGACGCTGGATCTCACTAAATCGCTGGGCATTGATGCATTTCTTCGATTAATTCGCATGGCGGACGTAGTGATTGAAAGCTTCACGCCACGTGTGATGGAGAACTTCGGACTCGGCTTTGAGAGATTGGTAGGGGAGCAGCCTCATTTGATCATGGCTTCACTTTCAGGATACGGAGAGACGGGCCCTCGTCGTAACCGTCCAGCATACGGTTCTGCACTCGAACCAGAGGCTGGGATCACCTTTGGTACGGGATATCTAGGTGGTCCACCCGTAAAAACTGGTCTCGCATACACAGACCCGATTTCCGGCGTACTCGCCGCTGGAGCCATTCTCCATGCGCTTTACGAGAAGTTTACCGGTCTCCGTGACGGGCCATTATTTATCGACCTCGCCGAACGTGAGGCAGTGTTGCCCTTCGTTGGAGAAGCACTCGCCGAGTATCAGATCGAAGGTAAGCTTCCCAATCGGATCGGGAACCGTCATCGCATGTTTGCGCCACAGGGTTGTTACGAGTGTCTTGATGATGGCTGGGTAGCGATCACCGTTCGTGATGACGACGAATGGCGAATACTCGCGCAGGCGATCGGAATAGACGGTCTTGGCTTGATGGAGATGGAAGAACGACGTGAACGAGTAGACGAGATCGATTCTCATATTGCTGAGTACTGTGTGACACGAGATCGTTTTGAAGTAATGGAATCGTTGCAGGAACTCGGTATTCCCGTAGGTGTAGTGCAAGACGGACGCGACCTTTTATCTGATCCGCAACTCAATGCGCGAAGTTTCTTTTACAGTGTCGATCATCCTGTGACCGGCGAACGTCGTTATCACCGTTTCATCGGATCGTCATTTGAGGAGTGGAGTATGCAGTCGACTAAGCACGCTCCATTGCTGGACGAGCATACTGACCAAATTCTTGCTGAACTTGGCTACAGTGTTTCCGAGATCGAGGAATTTCGTTTCACAGGAGTTAGTGGAAATGAAATAGCATCTCTTGGCAGGTCGGGTCCTACTCTCGATTTAGAATGGCTACTAGAGCAAGGCGGTGTATCAGCTATGGATGAGCCGCTCGGTTCACGAATTCCAAGTGTTCGACAATCAGGTTCTTCTCCGTGAGATCTGTTCTGAGTTTCGAATAACGGACTTTACGCTATGTCATCGGTTCGATGTTTTCGTCCCAAGCACTGAGCTCCTTGCACAGTTCCCAAATCTGTTGACGTTGATTGTCAGGTTCTGAGCGGCGAGTTCGACGAAGACGGTGTGTCGTGCGAGGTCTTCGATCATGCCAAAACCGACCCGATGAGTGGAGTGGCACTCCATCGTCGGCAGCCAACCAAGCAAGCGTGTCGGCTCCTTGTCTAGGGCTTCGAAGGATGGGTCCCATTACTTGGCGAAACCTTGGAAGTGAATTTTGCAAGCCGGGGGTATCTACCCAGCCCGGGTGCATTGCATGGAAGACGACCGAGTGATCCGGTACACGTTCCGCCCATAGTTCATTCATTGTGACCTGAGCTCGTTTTACTCTCGAGTACTGAGTGGCTCCAGACGATGCCTTCGATGGCGGCACGTTTATTCCGCGTTTTTCACGTAGTTCATCGATCGAGAGCGGGACGGTGTACATTCCCCCGGATGATACGGTGATGACTCGCCCAGATTCGCTGCGGGCAAGTAGATCGAGTAGCAGTCCGGTAAGTAAGAATGGACCGATGAGCTGACTGGCAACTGTGACTTCAGAACCGTTTGGCGCGTAGGTTGTTTGAGTCGCGATTGCCCCGGCGTTGTGGATCAATACATCTAGGCGATCATGACTATTGCGTATCGCTGCCGCTGCGTGGCGCACGCTTTCAAAGTCACTCATATCAGCTACGACAGCAGAGATTGCACTATTGCCCGTGCGGGCAACGAGGTCATTTCTCACCTGTTGTGTCTTTTCCGAGTTGCGGCCGACTAGTACGACACTTGCTCTACAGCGGGCAAGTTGTTCTGCTGCCGCCAGGCCGATACCGGAAGTGGCTCCAGTGATAATCACAGTTCGACCTTCTAGGTGGTAACTGCTTAACGGAGACCACGAGAATAATCTATTTCGAATGGCATAGCCGATCCTTGAGAAACTCGGGATGATGAGCACCTCGAGTATCGCATCAACGGCACAAGCCAACCGATGGCTCATTGTTTGGTTCGACCGCTGATTTTCTGGCGTCGACCTTTGGTGGGATTAAGGATTCGCCATAAAAGACAAACGTTTGGTGTTTCAATGATGGATTGAGGCAGGGGAATCTCCTAGGGAACATAGACAATCGAAGGTGTGACCTATCTAAAACTGAACGCCCTGTCGCGATACCATATCAATGATTAAACATCCTACTGCCGGTCTTGAAGGCTTTGTCCAATGCATGTTGCTGTAATCGGTTCCGGTGTAAGTGGGCTTGTTACGGCCTATTTGCTGCAGCGTAAGCATCGAGTTGAGCTATTCGAACGAGATGTTCGTGCTGGCGGGCACGCCAATACTGTCGTCATTCCTACTAATCAGGGCGATCTGCCTCTAGACGTCGGATTTATCGTATACAACGAACGAACGTATCCGGAGTTCAGCCGCCTCCTCTGCGAGTTAGATGTTGAAACGCAGTCAAGTGACATGTCGTTTAGTGCGCGAATCGAATCAAATGGGTTCGAATTCAGCAGCCGCGGGGTTCGAGGATATTTAGCTCAACATCGGAATGTTTTGAACCCGGTTCATCTTCGCATGCTGCTCGATGTCTTGCGGTTCCAGAGCGATGCCAGACGAGTGATCGCAAATGATGAAATGCATGGTGTGAGTTTCAAAGAATACTTGGAGCGTCGATCGTTCGGGCGTGCATTTCGTGAACGTCTCATCGTGCCTTTGGTAGCTGCTACTTGGTCCAACGCTCCGGCAGACGTACTTGGTTTTCCTGTGGATTACCTATTTCGATTTTTAGAGCAACACGGGGTGCTTGCTCCGAATGCCATCCCTGAATGGCGTTGGTTATGCGGTGGCTCACGTAGCTATGTAGAACGGATTCTAGGCAGCCTAAATCCAGGAGCTGTTCACCTCGGTGAGCATGTGGTCGGAGTAACGAGGAATTCAGAGGGAGTGATGCTTACTAGCGCGGGTGGATTAGAGCGCTATTTCGATGCTGTGGTTTTAGCGTGCCATGCTGATGACGCGCTTGAGCTACTGAGTGATCCGTCAGCGGAAGAGGCGCAGATTCTTGGGAAGTTTCGCACTCGTCCGAATCGAGTGATGCTTCATACCGATTCGAGATTACTTCCTCGTCGCAAATGGGCCAGAGCTGCGTGGAACTATCTGATTAGTGAAGATGGTCAAGATTCAGAGAAATTGACTATGACCTATGATCTGCAGAGACTTCAGTCTTTGGATAGCACTGAGCACTATTGCGTGTCAGTGAACCCTGGTGGTCGAGTTGCTCCAGAGCGGATATTGGCTGAATTTAACTATCGACACCCGATCTACACGATAGATACTCTCGAATCGCAGAAACGCTTGCTGATGCTGAATGGGACACGGTCTACCTATTTTGTCGGTGCCTATCAGGGATATGGCTTTCATGAGGATGGAGTACAGGCCGGGATTCGTGTTGCCAATCTCCTCGGTGTGACGTGGTGAGTGTGTCATCTGTGGAACGATTCGATCACGCTCGTTCTTTCGTGCTCACGGGCATTATTCGTCATTTGCGGAGTCGAAAGATTGACTATGAGTTCACCCATCGGGTTTGGTATCTCGAATTGGATCTCGACGAGATCCCGCTGGTCACCCAAAAGATTTACTTTTTTTCTGATAAAAGACCCAATGTTCTCCGGTTTAAGTCTTCGGACCACTTCACTCCCAATGCTCAATCACTAGCAACGGCACTACGAACACGTCTAGAGGAGCGCGGATGGGACATAACGGGGTGGAGAATTGCACTGGTGACGTATCCGCGGGTGTTTGGCTTTGTTTTCAACCCGGTCAGTTTCTATCTTTGCCGCGATAGCGAAGGTGAACTGAGGCATGTGATTGCAGAAGTCAACAATACCCATGGTGAACGAGAGTTATATGACTTCGATCGAGATGCATCCATGCCTGACTCGGAGTATCGATCAAAAGCCGAGAAACGGATGTATGTTTCTCCATTCATTGGTGCGGCTCGATATGAGCTGAATATGTTCGATGAACCTAGCCAACTGCGAATCTCAATTTCAGAATGGGAGGGTGAAGAGCGCACTCTCTTTGCTCACATGGACTTGATGCGAGACGCACTAACCAATAAGCGCATTCTAAAGGTGTTGGTTCGTGAGCCATTCGTGACTCTAAAGACGATCATTTTGATTGGCTGGCATGCCTGGCGGTTACGCCGTCATGGACTCAAATGGGAGCGTCATGTTTCGCGCAAACGCTGACGATGCTTCACGTTCAGATGAACTCACGACTGATCGGTACCATCATCTTTAACGCACGAAAGCTTTCCTGCTGGATTTGAGAGGTGGCTAGATGACACTGCACCGATTCGAGACGGAACAGTTGTTGCCGATTAGTAGTAGGGAGGCGTGGGAGTTTTTTAGCTCACCGCGAAATTTGACTGTGATTACTCCACCTGAAATGGGTTTTGAAGTCACATCGCCGATGCCATCGACAATTTATGCTGGCTTGATTGTGACTTATCGGGTGAGACCGATTTTCGGTATTCCGGTTCAGTGGGTCACCGAGATTACACATGTAGACGAGGGTCGATACTTTGTCGATGAGCAACGGCTTGGGCCGTATCGCCTCTGGCATCATGAACATCACTTCGTAGAGGTAACAGGTGGGGTTCGGATACAAGATATCGTGCATTACTCAGTCCCTTTTGGGCCACTTGGAGATCTTGTGAATCAGATAATCGTTCGCACTCGCGTGGAGGATATCTTTCAGTTCCGTAGAAGTGTCCTCGATCAACGATTTGGGATTCTCGATCACTATGCTTCAGAGGACAAAGCCGGTGAGTCTGACAGCGGACTAAATCGATTCTCCGTCGACTGAGTTAGAGTCCGAAGTCGATTGATAATTCGAAATGCCGGTCGAATTCGCGTCACTGTGAGTTGTCATAGCTGAATCGTAGAGCAGAGTGAAGCGGGTATTCCGGTTGATTGATCATCGAATCTGACGATTTCATCGCTCTACCTATGAAGCCTGCAACTATGGCTCTGATGTTTGGAAAGGTGTTGTTATGAATGGCGATCGGTCAGATTTTATTTTTACAGGCGGGGTCGTTCACACCGTTGATCCTGACAACAATATTGCACAGGCAGTCGCTGTAGCTGATGGAAAAATCATAGCCGTTGGCTCCAATGCGACTGTGAAGGCGACTGCTGGTCCTGGTACACATCATGTCGAGTTGAATGGGCGGTCACTCACGCCTGGGTTTATCGATGCTCATCAGCACTTCACTGGAGTTGGTGACATGTTCTATTCGATCGATTGCAAGTCTGCGGGGATGGACAGTATTTCTGCAATTGTCGATCAAGTGCGCGTGTACGCCGAGACACAACCGGCGGGGACTTGGATTCGCGGGCGTGGTTACGATCACTCAAAACTGGTCGAGAATCGCCACCCAAATCGTCATGATTTGGATGCCGTTTCACCGGATCACCCCGTATTACTCACTCGCACATGCGGCCATATTGTCGCCTTCAATACGAAGGCTGCTGAACTCGCAGGGCTTTCACTCCAAACAGATGATCCAAATGGCGGACGCT
The DNA here is from genome assembly GCA_002455955.1 of Dehalococcoidia bacterium UBA6627. Classification (GTDB taxonomy): domain Bacteria; phylum Chloroflexota; class Dehalococcoidia; order UBA2979; family UBA2979; genus UBA6627. The sequence continues at coordinate 15,108 of DKLZ01000020.1, read as the reverse complement.
TTGATCGCGATCCAGACGGTAAGGTCAGTGGAGTAGCATACGAACGAGCGACAGGATTCTTTCGTGACGCTTCTGCTCCTGATCGTGAAGAGATTCGAAAATACCTAACCGCGGCGAATCAAGCCGTACTTGCCAGCGGTATCACGAGCGTACATGACGCCGGTGGCTTACTAGGTCCGCCTATTGATATCGCGACTGATCTCCTGAACGAAGGAGCGATTCAAGTCCGTCTCTACGCGTTTGCCACCGTAAGTTCATTCGACCATCCACTAGTTAAATTGCTGGATGGGACAGGTTTACGAACTGGTTTTGGTAATGATCGTCTTCGAATCGGCGCCTTCAAGGTGATGACTGATGGTTCGAGTTCGGGGCCTACTGCCTCGACGCGTGCTCCCTATCATGTCGATCCAGATGATTCAGGCATTCTCTACTGGGAACAAGATGAGCTAGATGAACTACTCGGTCGTGCTCATCGGGCGGGTTGGCAATGTACGGTGCATGCTTTAGGCGACCGCGCAATTGAACAGACACTCAACGCGATGGAGCGGGCACAGATCGAAGATACTAGAGAAGGGTTACGCCATCGAATCGACCACTGTGGTATTGCGCCACCCGATCTGCAGCAGCGCGTGCTAGAGCAACGGATCGTACCTGTGATGCAGCCTGCATTTTTCTGGGAGTTTGGCGATGGATACATCAATAACTATGGTCGCGATCGAGCAGATGTGATGTTCCCGGTGAAATCGATAATCGATGGAGGAGGTATTGTAGCTGGTTCCTCGGACTCACCAGTTACTGATTATCGTCCGCTTTTCGGTGTCGAACAGGCACTCACTAGAGCAACTATGGGCGGTAACGTCTGCGGGCCAGATGAGTGCGTTGATTTAAACACAGCTATCCGCATGCACACGATCAACGGTGCGTATGCGGAATTTGCTGACGATCGCAAAGGTAGTATCGAGGTTGGGAAGTACGCTGACCTCACAGTTCTCTCTGAAGATATTCGCACTGTAGAGATAACCGAACTTCGTGAACTTCCGATTGATATGGTCGTTGTAGAAGGTGATGTTGTCTTCGAGTAAGTAGCGAACATTGTTTCGCGATTAGGTTTATTCGTAATGACGAACGATTAAACGGGATCGCTTCTTTAGCGCATTTCAAAACCGCGATTGCGGAGGAAGTCGCGCATGTGCGGCCGTCGTTCGCTTTCGTATCGGCGAGCCATTTCTTTACTCCAAGTACTGACTTTCTTGGTGTTTGTTCTCTTCTGGTAGTAGTTATTCATGGTCTCGTCGTAGTCAGCGATCAGCTCACGATCGTTATGATCGTCGTAGCGCTCTTCTTTCAGAATCAGTTTTACCGGCAGGCGAGGTTTGGTTTCTGGATCTTCTGCCGGATGGCCGATGCAGAGCCCAAAGACTGGGTATACATGTTTCGGTAATTCCAAGATCTCAGTTACTACCTGGGGATTGTTTCTAATCGCACCGATATAACAGACGCCAAGTCCCATTCCTTCAGCTGCAATTACTGCGTTTTGAGCGGCAAGTGCGACATCCACGGTTGTGCTGATGAATTGCTCGGTCATACCAGAGATCATGTCTCCTTCTGCCATTTCGCATGCCAAACCTATTCGGTGCATGTCGGCACACCAAACCAGGAAAACAGGTGCCTCAGTGATCTGGCGTTGGTTATTGGCAGCTTCAGCAATTTGCTTCAGGCTGTCGGTATCTCTGACTCGAATTACGGTAGTTGCCTGAATATGACTGGATGTTGAGGCACATTGAGCACTGATGACGATGTCTTCGACATCGTCATCAGTGACATGCTCGTTGCTAAACGAGCGGATGGAGCGGTGCTGTCGAAGCAGCATGTGAATATCTTGCACGTCGTCTCCCTCTTGCAATTTTCTCGGACTGAGTTGTGAATTCGGGTCATCTCATGCCGGCATGTTGGCATAATGTCGAGGTGTGCGCCTTCGCGATAGAGGCTGGAATTATCTGTTTTCGACTGTTTCCCGGTGTAAAGTGTCCGATTTCACTACTTATCTTAGATATTCGAAGGTTGAGATATTGTGGAAACAATGCCCTTTAGGTGTTGACAACTCTCTAATTATAATTTTTATAATGAGATAAGCAGTAATTCACCTATGTGAATTAATAGTTTTAATTCACCGATGTGAATTATTGGAAAGGGCTATATATGGAGGCTTGGGTTCCATTACTCGTATTACTAGTAGGAAGTATCGCAACGGCAACTCTTGCCGGCCTGGTGAATGACATCTTGGCTCCGATCATCCCAGATCGGATTGGTGGGACTAGTCTCACCGGAAGCCGAGTAGTCCTTTGGGTCGTTGCTGGTATCAGTGCATACATGTGGGTTTCTGAAGTCGGATACGATCCGATTGGTGACCTTGGTGTTGCTGACGGAGCGGATGATTTCTACAACATCTTCGGTCTCATTCCGATGGTTGAAGTTGCTGACAAGTTCTTCAACAAGCGCTTGCTGAGGTAATACTTGTAAGCAGTTTGTAGTGTGAAATCGAAAATCCCGCGTGCATTACCGCACGCGGGATTTTTTATGGTGATTCGATTCCAGTTTTCCTTTCTGGTCTGTGTCACGGTCTTTTATCACCAAAAGATACTTTTGAAGTCAACAAAAAGTGGACTGCGAGTTAAAAAAATCGGCTAATTGGATAAGTCGATTAGAACGAGTTGATGGCGGGACACATCGAACGAGCGACGTAACATCTTTTCATAAAACAACCCGAAACGAACATGTTTCGGTTAGTTTTGCTGTGTAAGAAGATAATCTAGTCTCACTGAGTGATTGTGATGGTGAGACGATTTAGTTGACCTTGTGTCTGCTATGGGCAATAACTCAGAAACCTGCTGCGTAAGTTGTGTGCTGGTTAGCACCTAACAAAGGAGAAAAAGTATGCGTGGTAATGACGCGATTGCTCAAATTCTGAAAGCAGAAGGTGCTGAGTATCTATTTTGTTTTCCCGATAACCAACTGATTCACGCAGCAGCAGCAGCTGGCATACGTCCAATGATGTCTCGTACCGAGCGTGCCACCGTGAACATGGCTGATGGTTACACACGCATGATGAACGGCCGGCGAAATGGTGTAATCGTTACTCAGTCCGGACCTGGCATCGAAAATGCCTTCGGTGGGATCGCGCACGCGTACGCCGACTCAGTGCCGATCTTGGTGATCCCAGGGGGAACCGCTCGAGGAAGGCAGGGATCCGATCCGGACTTCAGTGCACCGAGGAACTACGAAGGTGTGACCAAATGGGCTACGCAGGTCAATCAGAGTGATCGCATCTCCGAGATTATGAGAAGGGCGCATACGTTTTTGCGTGTTGGTCGCGGAGGTCCGGTATTACTTGAAGTCCCAGGCGACGTTGCCATGGAGGAATTGGAAAACGAATTGATCGACTATCAGGTGGTGAAACCACGTCGTAGCGCGGGAGATCCGGCTGATGTGAAAGCATCCGTGACAGCATTGCTGGCATCGAGTAAGCCGATGATATTTGCAGGTCAAGGTGTGCTCTGGGCCGAAGCGACTGATCAACTTATTGAGTTGGCCGAGTTGCTTGACGCACCTGTTGCAGTTACGAATTCAGGGAAGAGTGCCTTTCCAGAGAATCATCCACTTTCACTAGGTGCAGCCGGTAATACGAAGACCAAGATGGCTCGACACTACTTGGATACGTCGGATGCAGTGCTGGGTATAGGGGCAAGTTTCACGACCAACTTGGCATCAAGCGAGATTCCTTCAGGCAAGGTGCTAATTCAGTCAACTATTGATGAACAGGATTTGAATAAAGACCATCACTTAGACCATGCAATTGTTGGCGATGCGCAACTGGTGTTAATGCAGCTGATTGATGAGGTGAAGGCACAAGCCGGAGAAGATGGTCGTCGTGGTGGTGCTGCTGCGACTGAAGTAAAACAGGTCCGTGACGAGTTCATGGAGGAGTGGATGCCACTGCTCACTTCAGACGAGCAACCGATGAACCCGTATCGTGTAATGCACGACATTATGCATGCAGTTGATCTCGACAATACGACAGTGACACATGATTCAGGACACCCTCGAGATCAGCTAATTCCATTCTGGGAGCCGACTGTACCGCGTGGTTATCTTGGATGGGGGAACTCGACGCAGTTGGGTTACTCGCTAGGATTGGTACTTGGAGCAAAGCTCGCGGCACCAGAGCGGATGTTTATCAATTTCATGGGGGACGCGGCAATCGGGATGGCAGGAATGGACCTCGAGACTGGGGTTCGACTTGGGATACCGATACTGACTGTTGTGCTGAACAATCAGGTATTGTCAGGGTATCCGGCGCGCTATGAGACGGCAGTGGAACTATATGGATTCACGGAACTCTACGGTGATTATGCAGACGTGGCGACCGCCCTCGGAGCGTATGGCGAACGGGTAAGTGATCCTGCAGAGATTGTTCCGTCGTTGCGACGCGCCGAAGCCGAGATGGCGAAAGGGAGACCAGCCTTGCTGGAGTTCATGACAAAGGAAGAAAATACGCTCGCGCGCTACCCAGCTGGATAACCCAGAGCTTAACCAGTATCAGGTTCGAGGTCAGCGGCTTTAATACCTGCTACGGCTGCGGCTTCGTCGTTGTCTGAGTTGTCGCCACTAATTCCAACTGCTCCGATTAAGTTGCTGTCAGAATCGCGCACGAGGACACCACCTGGAACCGGGATGAGTCGACCGCCGAAGGCTCCATTCACTGCTTCGACGAAGAATGGTTGTTGCTGAGCACGTTCGAAGAGAGCGCGGGAGCCGATTCCCATACCGAGTGCACCGTATGATTTGCCGTCAGCTATCTGGAAGCGAAGGTTCGAGGCGCCATCTTCGCGTTCGAAGGCGATTGCGTGGCCGCCAGCATCGAGAACGAGCACCGCGAGTGGTTGCATTTTCTGGGCGCGAGCGAAAGTAAGACTTCCCATGATGATTTGGCGTGCTTGGTCGATCGTGATCGAGTTCATCAGAATGCTCCTAGTTAGCTTGGTGGATCTCTGCTTTTCGCATTCGGCGGCGTTCGTGAAGGATAGGCTCTGTATAACCTGAAGGTTGTTCTCGGCCTTCGAAGACGAGTGCGAGTGCCGCCAAAAATGCATGGCCATCGAAGTCCGGTGACATCGGTGTATAGAGTTCATCGGTTTCGTTTTGGCGGTCGACAGTAACAGCCATACGTTCAAAGACCGTACGAACGGTCATCTCATCGACGACTCCGTGGTGAAGCCAATTAGCAATGTGTTGAGAGGAGATTCGACAGGTGGCACGGTCCTCCATTAAGCCGACATCGTGGATGTCTGGCACGGTCGAACAGCCTATACCTTGGTCGATCCAGCGAACGGTATAGCCGGGAATACCTTGGGCATTGTTCTCAAGCTCTGCAATGATCTCATCGTCAGACCAGTCTGTATGTGGTGAGACAGGGATCTGGATTAAGTCGTCGATCTGAGCGCGTCGTCCGCCCTCCGCAATCTCTGCCTGCTTCGTGATGACATTTTCATGGAAGTAGTGAGTGGCATGTAATGTTGCTGCGGTAGGAGAAGGGACCCAGGCACAATTTGCGCCAGACTGCGGATGATTGATTTTCTCACGGAGCATTTTTGCCATTTGATTTGGTGCAGCCCACATTCCTTTACCGATTTGAGCGCGACCCAAGAGTCCACACTCTATACCAATATCGACGTTCCAGTCCTCGTAGGCTGTAATCCATTGTTCGGTACGCATGTCAGCTTTCCGCACCATCGGACCTGCTTCCATCGAGGTATGAATTTCATCCCCTGTACGGTCGAGAAAGCCGGTGTTTATAAAGGCAACGCGTGATTGTGCCGCCCGAATGCACTCCTTTAAGTTCAATGTAGTGCGGCGCTCTTCGTCCATAATGCCAAGTTTGACGGTGTTGTTTGGTAGCCCGAGTACGTTTTCTACCTGAGAGAAAACATCGTTGGTAAACGCGACCTCAGCAGAACCATGCATCTTCGGCTTAACGACGTAAATTGATCCTAGACGAGAATTACGAGGGCTATCGCTCTTTGTTAGGTCGGCCATTGAGCCAGCGACTGTGATCATGGCATCTAGCAAGCCTTCAGGGATTTCATCTCCGTTCTGGTCAAGAACGGCATCAGTGGTTGTCAGGTGTCCGACGTTACGAATAAGCATCAGCGCACGTCCTGGTAGTGTGAACGATCCTCCATCCGGTGACCTGAACGTACGGTCATTCTCTAATTTTCGGATGAAAGTTCGACCGTCTTTAGTCACCTGTGCAGTCAGGTCGCCACGGTTTAGGCCCAGCCAGTTGCGATAGGCAAGTACTTTGTCTGCAGCATCAACTGTTGATACGGAATCCTCGCAGTCCATGATCGATGTTATTGCGGATTCGAGGACGATGTCTGCGATACCAGCACGGTCATTACTACCGATGTCATGAGTGCGATCGATGATCAGCTCCAGATGGAGTGAGTTGACTTCTAATAGGATCGAGGATGGGTCGGACGGTTCACCATTGAAACCAACAAACTGCGTGGCGTCGTGAAGCTCTAGATTATTCTTGTCCGGGAGCTCCGCAGTGAGTTGACCGTTTGCGATCGTGTATCTTTCGACTTCCGCGTGAGATCCCGAGGCAAGCGGGACGACTTTATCGAGAAAGGTACGTGCCCAGGCAATAACGCGGCCACCTCGTTCAGAGTCATACGGTCCATCAGGTGGATCAGTCCCAAGTACATCAGTCCCATAGATAGCGTCGTAGAGAGAGCCCCAGCGGGCGTTAGCGGCGTTGAGTGAGTAGCGAGCGTTTGTAATCGGGACTACAAGCTGAGGACCTGGGATGTGGGCGATCTCATCGTCTACATGATCTGTGTCGATAGAAAAATCATCGCCTTCTGTCTCGATGTAGTTAGTTTCCTCAAGGAACGCTCGGTAATCGGTGCTCTCGAAGTTTTCGTAAGGATGGTGTTGATGCCAGGAATCGATCGCTATTTGGAGTTCATCTCGACGATTCAATAGAGCACGGTTACGTGGGCCAAAGTCATTGACCAAATCGGCAAAGCCCTGCCAGAAGTGTTTGGGTTCGATGTCAAGATCGGAGAGCAATTCCTCAGCAACAAATCGGTACAATACGGTTGCAACACTTAGGTTTGCAACGGAGACGCGATCTTCTACTGTAGCCATTTTAGTCTCTCTTTTTTTCCGCGTTGATATAGGTGATCTAGCAGTCGGATATGTATACCAAGGTATAAGAAGAATCGGATAGTCCGAGTAGCGTCCTACGCTAATCCCTGAGAGGCACGATCTCTGTCAGGATGCCACCGACGCTAGTTGGGTGAAAGAATGCAGCTGTCTGACGTCCATCTGAGGTCTTAGGCAGTTCGATCTGGCGCATTCCTGCAGCTTCAAGGCGTGCAGCCTCTTCGGCAACGTCGCGTGCGGCGAAACACATATGATGCATACCGGGTCCGAACTTAGCTAAATAACGTGCCGTGCCAGTTTGTGCACCTTCCTTCGGGATCAGTACTTCTAATTGAGTCTCACCATCTCCAACTTCGAAGAAGTAGTTATAGGTCTGTTCTGGTTCAAAAAAGCTACCATCTGGCCAGTTGGATTTTGCCTCGTCGATCTTGAGGCCGAGTTGATCGCCTAGAATCGCGTTTGCCTCCTCTATCGTATAGGCGACGATTCCCAAGTGATCTAACCTGACAAAACCCACGTGGTACTCCTATTCAATTACTGTTATTCGCCGTCACCATCGTCACCTAGAGTGAGTTGTCGTTCTTGATCAGCTGCTTTGGCAGCTTCATCGACTGAATCTTCTGACCCGTTGTTTATCGATTCCACTGCGTTAGGTGCAGTAGGAGGATTACTCTGAAACATCTTCATTATTGTTTCGAATAGACCCATCCTGTTCTCCTATTTCCGGGGATGAACTGATCGAAAAATTATCTCCGGCGCAATAGTACGAGATCTGGCGCTAGTCATGTGCCCAAATAGCGAGCTTTTTTTGAGAGATGCGCAGGTGTTTTAATTTCGAGAGACTTGATACTCGACCGCGAGACTGATTTCGAGGAAGTATAATGGAACTATTACATGCGATGATGACCAGAAGGACAGCATCCGGCTTTGATCAGAGTGCATTGAAGCGTTCCGTTGTAGAGCGCGTGATTGAGGCGGCTACATGGGCTCCAAATCATCGGAAGACTGAACCGTGGCGATTTCATGTACTTGCTGGTGGTGCTCGTGTGGAGTTAGGAGCTCGCGTAGCGTCCTGGATGCGCGAGACTGGCGAGAAAACCGAATCACAGATTGAATCGATTTCTCAGAAGCTTTTGCGTGCACCAGTTATCGTCGTTGTGAGTCAGGTTGGTTCATCTCAAAACGTTATCCAAGATCTTGAAGACTATGCCGCATGCTGCTGTGCGACGCAAAATCTTCTGCTTGCGGCACATGACGAAGGACTAGCAGCTAAGTGGAGCACCGGCTTACTAGTTACATTGCCCCCCGTCATTGAGTATTTCGGTCTCACGGTTGATGATCGGATTGTTGGTTTTGTCTATCTCGGTTACCCAGTCGACAGCGCCGTGGAGCAACAGGCCCAACGTGCACCAGCTGTGGTGCAGTGGAAAGGTTTCGAAGACTAGTCAATAGTCTATGTTTTTTAGGTGAATGGATTATTACCCGGTTGGTAATCCGGTAGCGATTTATCTTCGCGCAACGATCTGGAGTGCTTCTTTCGCAGACTCGATCGTGCGGTCGATTAGCTCTTCATTGTGTGCTAGCGAAAGAAACCAACCTTCGTATTGAGAAGGGGCTAGATGGATACCACGATCCAGCATGGCGCGGTGAAACAGGCCGAAGGCTTTTGTATCGGACGAGGACGCTTCCTTATAGTTTGATGGTGCGGCGTCTAAGAAGAATGCTGTAATGGTCGAACCGACTTGATTGATAGTCAGAGGGACACCGGCCTCAGCGGCTGCTGTTTCTAGTCCAGCTTTAAGACGTCTGCCAAGCGAGTCAAGGCGGCCATAAGGGTCATCAGTGGAAAATAGCTCGTCCAGTGTTGCTTTGCCGGCGGCCATAGCGATGGGGTTCCCAGAGAGCGTACCTGCTTGGTAGATCGATCCAGTAGGTGCCATCATTTCCATCAGCTTGCGCGAGCTACCATAGGCACCGACTGGGAGCCCACCGCCAATAATCTTTCCTAAAACGGTGATGTCCGGCTTTATGCCGTAACGTTGCTGCGCACCACCTCTCGCAGCGCGAAAACCAGTGATTACCTCGTCGAAGACCAGTAATGAGCCAAACTCGTCGCATAGCGCTCGCAGTCCCGCGAGATATCCCGGTGCGGGTGGGATAACTCCCATATTCCCTGCGATCGGTTCTACGACGATAGCCGCCACATTTTGTGAATGTGCCGATAGTGCTGCTCGTGCAGCATCGAGGTCGTTATATGGTGCGACGAGTGTTTGTGCGGCCATGGCAGCAGGGACACCAGGAGAGTCTGGGAGTGCGAGTGTCGCAATACCGGAGCCAGCAGCGGCGAGTAATCCGTCTGCATGACCGTGGTAACACCCCTCGAATTTAAGTATCAGGTCACGATCGACAGCTCCTCGAGCAAGACGCAAAGCACTCATCGCGGCTTCAGTACCAGAGTTGACGAAGCGGACCATTTCTATTGAGGAAATAGAATCGATCACTTGCTCAGCAAGGTCGAGTTCGGCTTCTGTTGGTGCGCCAAAGGATGCACCATGGGAAGCTGCTTCGCTGATTGCCTTGGTCACGCGAGGGTGTGCATGACCAAGAATCAGCGGCCCGTAAGATGAGACATAGTCGATGTACGTGTTGCCGTCGATGTCGGTGACAAGCGCGCCTTGACCAGTAGCGAGAACCACAGGGTCCCCGCCGACCGAGTTGTAGGCACGTACAGGGGAATCGACACCGCCTGGCAGGAGCCTGCGTCCACGTTCCATGGCCTGTCGTGATTGGTCATACCTGATATTTGTCGAACTAGTCATGGACAGCGAGCCAGCGTGCGGCCTCTTTCGCATGGTAGGTAATTAAGATGTCTGCTCCTGCCCGCCGGATTGAGGTGAGAGTCTCTAGAATGACCCGTTCTTCTTCGAGCCAGCCGTTCGCGATCGCTGCCTTAAGCATCGAGTATTCGCCTGAAACGTTGTATGCAGCTAGTGGAAGGTTAGTAAGGTCACGCACTTGGCGTATCACGTCAAGATAAGCAAGCGCGGGTTTCACCATCGTGATGTCTGCTTGTTCGGCTGTATCAGCTTCAACTTCACGGAGTGCCTCGCGCGCGTTCGATGGGTCCATTTGGTACCCCCGGCGATCGCCGAACTGAGGAGCGGAATCGGCAGCTTCACGGAAAGGGCCGTAGTAGGCTGAGGCATACTTAGCACTGTAAGCCATGATTGCTGTGTCGGAAAAATTGGCGTCATCAAGGGCAGTGCGTACCGCAGCAACACGACCGTCCATCATGTCGGACGGCGCAACTATGTCAGCGCCTGCATCAGCGCATGTAACGGCCATCTCTGAGAGTAATGGCAGGCTCTCGTCGTTCAACACTTCGCCGGTGGCGCTGAGAACACCGCAGTGACCATGGTCTGTGTATTCACAGAGACAGACATCACAAATAACTGTTAGGTCGGGGGCGGTATCTTTTAGCACACGTACCGCTTGCTGAATGATGCCATTAGTTGCGTAACCCTCGGTACCTGAAGCGTCTTTTGAGGCAGGGATACCGAAAAGCAAAACTGAATTCACTCCGAGTGCTAGCAGTTCCTTAGCTTCGTTTCTGAGTTGATCCAACGAGAGGCGAAACTGGTCTGGCATTGATTTGATTGGCTCGCGAACATTCTTCCCGTGCGTAACAAAGATTGGATAGACGAAAGACGAGGGAGAGAGGTGAGTCTCTCGTACGAGCCCTCGGAGGCTAGCGGTACGTCGCGTACGCCTAGTACGAGTGAACCCGATAGTCGAGGTACGTTGATCAAGGCCGGTAATCACGAGGTGGCCTCCGTTCGGTTCGCGTCGGTGCGTCGCTCCCAAAGATATGCACGTAGAGAGCCGACAAGACCGGTTACTGAATGGTCGGTTGCAACCACATCGGGTTCAAGTCCGAGTTGTTCTGCAGTTGATGCAGTTGTTGGCCCGATACAGGCGATTGTCGCACTCTTGAGGTCACTGAAGTCCCCGTTGAGTATTTCTCTCAGATTTTTCACAGTTGAAGATGATGTGAATGTAACCACGTCAATATTACCTCTACTGATCGTGGTCAGCACGTCAGCAGTGGGATCGGCGGCTGGCGCTGAAAGGTAGAGGGTCAGTTCTTCGACGAGAGCTCCTGCTTGGGTGAGGAGTGTCGGTAGATCAGGATGTGCTCCTTCAGCCCGTGGTAGCAGTATCTCTTGGTTGTTGACATCTCCTGCTGCGATCATCGCAGCAGCGACAGATTCACCGGTGGCGTTCTCTGGTACAAGATCAGCGATTAGACCACGTACGTGGAGGGCATGGGCAGTCGCGTTACCGACTGCGCATAGACGAGAGTTAGCGAAAACACGCGTATCAGTATCAGACTCCCCAAGCAGATCTAAGAAAGTGTCTACAGCGGTGGCACTGGTGAAGGCGATCCATGTGAAGCGGCTTTCCTTGAGTTTGTTTACGGCGTTGATGAATGCCACAGGGTCAGTGCGTTGATGTGTTTCGATGGTAGGTAGCACGATCGGAAGTGCTCCTTCGGAACGGAGCATGTCAACAAGAGTGGAAGCTTGCTGGCGACTGCGTGTGACGAGAACTCGCTGTCCGGCAAGAGGGCCGAGTCGTTCAGGGTCGAGAGATCGTTGGAGATCGACAACATCACCAACGACGAGGAGTGCCGGTGGGCGTAACTGATGCTCACGCGCCGCAGCCGCGATATCGGATAGCGGAGCACTCACAAGACGCTGGTTGGGAGTACCAGCTTCTTGAATAAGTGCAGCCGGACTAGTGGCTGCTCGGCCGCCTGCAATCAGCGCCTGAGTGATTGATTCGAGACGGCCGACACCCATCAGTACGACGAGTGTGTCTGTCGCTGTTGCGAGTCGATGCCAGTTAGCCTGGGCAGCAGGTTTGGTAGGGTCTTCGTGACCAGTAACGACGCTGAAAGAGACAGCGACGCCTCTATGAGTGACTGGAATACCCGCGGCAGCGAGACCAGCGATTGCCGAGGTGATACCAGGCACGACTGTGCATGGGACCCCTGCTTCCGATAGAGCGATAACTTCTTCACCGCCTCTTCCAAAGACGTAAGGATCACCGCCTTTTAATCGAACCACACGTAGTCCCGCATTCCCGTGTTCGATGAGGCAGGTGTTGATTTCGTCTTGTGACATTGCGTGACGGTTGGGCTCTTTTCCCGCATTGATGAGTAATGCATCGTCGGGAGCGTCAGAGAGTAACTCAGGTGGGGCAAGCCGATCGTATACCACTACCTCAGCACGGCGGAGAGCTGCTAGACCTGCCGCAGTGATCCAAGAAGGATCACCCGGGCCAGCGCCGATGATCCAAACGTGTCCGAGAGCTTGTCCTTTCATGATGAGTCACCCAAGGTTGTTTGGCCTGATTGAAGTCTCTTACCTAGTCCGTGACCTATTGTCGTAGCTTCAGATACGGTGCCAGTAGCGTCGCCGAAGTGTGGAAGCGTGTCGTCATCCACCGCGAGCATACCGCGCAGTGTGAGAAGATTTTCGTTAACGCTCGCGTACGCACCGACCGGTAGCAAGCAACCAGTCCCCAGTGCCGCAAGCAAGCTTCGTTCCGCGTCGATAGCGTGACGAGTATTAGGATCGTCGAGTGGAACAAGCAGAGCTCGAGTATTCTGGTCGTTAGAGCGGCATTGGATCCCGAGTGCACCTTGTCCTGGCGCGGGGAGGAACTCCATTTCATCGAAGAACTGAGTGGCTTCAGAGAGGATATCGAGCCGCGCAAGTCCGGCGGCAGCGAGGACAACCCCGTCGAGCTCGCCGCTATGGACCTTAGCAACCCTGGTTTCGACGTTACCGCGTACGTCACTAATGACGAGGTCGGGCCTTAGTGCGCGCAGTAAGACGGTGCGTCGACGTGAACTGGTACCGATTTGTGCACCAGGCGGTAGAGCAGAAAGGGCACGTCCTTCAGAAGCGATGAGAACGTCACGTGGATCGGCTCGTTCAGGTGTGGCAGCGATGATGAG
>DKLZ01000020.1:0-1551 GCA_002455955.1 Dehalococcoidia bacterium UBA6627 | reverse complement strand
AGCGATGATGAGCTCAGGCATATTCTCGGTTGGGACATCCTTGAGTGAATGCACGGCGATATCGGCTCGTCCGTCGAGTAGCGCATCTTCAACTGCTTTTACGAAGACGCCGCGCCCACCCAAAATATTTAGTGGTGTTAATCGGTCGCGGTCACCTTCAGTAGTGACCTCGACGATATTTACTGTTAGCTCGGGATGTGTGGCTTGAAGTGCTTCTGCTACTTGATGTGTCTGAACTAGTGCAAGTCGCGAAGCGCGAGTTGCTATGCGAATAAGCGCCATCAGCTGACGGTAGGATCAGTGTCGGAAGTCTTAGTGGACACTTCGTCGTCGAGATTAAAGAGAGTTCTAGCGGCTTCGATGTATTGGCGTTCTTGGTCGCCACGCTGACGGAGGAGGCTAATCGGGTCATAGAGCATCCGCTTGACGATCGTGCGGGTGAGCGCATCGATCTCTTGTCGTGCCGTGTCGTCGATGTCTAACTTCCTGAGTGATTTTTCGATGGCTGTTTGACGCATTCGTTCCGCACGGCGGTTAAGTAGCGCGATCGTTGGTTGAGATGCGAGCTGGTCCCACCAATTTAGGAAAATAGCTGCTTCTTCCTCAAGCACAGTTTCGACAGCTCCAATCTCTCTCTCTCTTGCTTGGCCGTTCTCGGCGGCGATTTCCTGTAAGCCTTCCATATCATGGTAGTTAACACCTGGCAGGTCATTTACGGCGGGGTCGATGTCGCGTGGCATGCCAATGTCGATGAAGAGTAATGGGACTCCTTCTCGCCGACGTATAACGTCGGCGACCAGGTCATATTCAACGATGGCATTTGGTGCACCTGAGGCGGCCACCACGACTTCACACTTAGAGAGTGCGTCAGGAAGTTCGTCGAAAGAAACGGCGTTTCCGCGAAGTTCCGATGCAAGAGCTTCGGCACGGGAGACAGTTCGGTTAGCGACGGTAACTTTGTGTACTCCTTGGGTAACTAAAGCTTCAGCGGTGAGTCGTGCTGCTTCGCCGGCTCCTATAACCAGCACATGTGCATCTTCCAGATTAGGGTGCAATGCTCGCGCCTGCTGCACTGCGATCGATGAAACTGAAAGCGCATGATGCCCAATAGCAGTTTCGTGACGTGCACGCCGACCAGCACGAATTGCACCGTGGAAGAGACGGACCATTGTCATGTCGTCGAGTCCGGCATCGGTGGCTGCCGAAAATGCACCACGCAACTGACCCAGGATTTCAGATTCACCAAGGATCATTGATTCTAGGCCGGCTGAAACGCGGTAAAGGTGGTTAATGACTTCTCTATCGTGGAGTATATGGAAATGGCGGTTGATTTCTTGACGGTTACCGGCCGTTAGCATTTCGATGAAATCGAGCACTTGTTCGGCTTCATGGGTACCAGAGACATAGAGCTCAAATCGGTTACAGGTGGAAATGATTGCTGTTGGGCCGAGTTTTAACTGAGCTCGCTCAAGCACGGAATTAAGATCATCTGTAGCAATCCCGAGACGTTCACGGATGGCGATTGGAGCTGTGTGATGGCTTATCGTTGCG
>DKLZ01000083.1 GCA_002455955.1 Dehalococcoidia bacterium UBA6627 | reverse complement strand
CTCGACCTCGTCGTGTGACCTCGATTGACTCCACGCGCGGGCTGTTGAAAGGAAAGATACGCTCGACACCAACACCTGCTGTAACACGCCGAACTGTGAAATTCCCAGCAGGACCTTTCTTTACACGAATAACAGTACCTTCGAATGGCTGAAGCCGCTCACGTGCGCCTTCGATTACACGAACTTGGACACGCACCTGATCCCCAGATCCAAACTCAGGAAAGTCTGGATTACGGGGCTGTGCGAACTCGAGGAGGTCAACTGCCATCACTATCTCGCAGAGAACTGTTACGTGTGGATATCTTCGAACTTCAAGTGACTTGTTAGTCTAGCGGTCCTCGCTCTCCTGCGTCGAGCGTTTCAATTGGGATTGGCTCTGATTCGAGCCAAATCTGTTCTTGGTCGCTCAGATCAGCACCGTCTAGAAGGTCAGGACGACGGGAACGTGTGCGAAGAAGTCGCTGTTGTCGACGCCAGTCGGCAACTCTAGCATGGTGCCCAGAAAGCAGAACATCGGGCACTTCCCATCCTCTAAACTTCGCAGGGCGTGTGTATTGGGGATATTCGAGAAGATTTTGGTCGAAAGACTCCTCAATTAATGCATCTTCTGCACCCAATACACCTGGGATATTTCGAGAGACAGCATCGATTAACATTAGCGTGGGAAGTTCCCCTCCAGAAAGCACGATGTCGCCAATACTAATTTCTCGATCAACAAGATGTTTTCGTACGCGCTCATCGACACCCTCATAACGACCGCATATCAACAGTAACCGCGGTAACGTCGCCAACTCACGTACGAGGCTACTTTCGAGCCGACGACCCTGTGGTGTGAGTAAAATTACTTCGGCACGAGATTGAGACAAAGACTGAATCTCCTCTACTGCCGTAAATAGCGGTTCCGGCTTCATCACCATCCCTGGGCCACCTCCAAACGGATAATCATCAACGGTTTTATGCCTATCACTTGCCCAGTCGCGAAGCTGATGCAATGCAATCTCAACTAAACCATCGTCCTGTGCCCGCTTTAAGATCGATTGATTAAGCGGGCCATCGAACATTTCAGGAAACAGTGTCAATAGGTCGAAACGAATCGCCATAGCTTTTCTCCCTTGCTCTGCAAGATGAAAGCAGTCCGTAAACCTCAACCGTTGGAATCTATCAGGCCGTTTAAATCATGAACTTAGATAATCGACCATATGTTCGATTGTTTCCATTATGGGGAATCTGGTAGTGTTTGGGGGTGTTATAGGGTGAAATGGGGTGGCAACCCTGCCCGCTACCCCTCTCTATAAACACTGCAAGGGGTCCGGTTGTTTTTTTTCGGCACCTTCGAGCACTCGATCGATGAACGCGGGCGGCTAGCAATTCCCGCCAGCTACCGCCGCGCGTTCGTCGACGGGGGCGTTGTTCGACCTGGTTCGGACGGTTGTCTTGAAATCTACACACAAGAAACATTCGACGGAGAAGCGCAGAGAAGACTGGACTCAGAAGATGGTAATCGACTTCGTACGGCCCGCAGGACTCGTCGAGGATTCCTGCACGATGCTTACTCGTTTGATCTTGACAGGCAAGGACGTGTCCTCCTGCCTAGTCAACTTCGTGAATCTACAAACCTGACGGGGCGTGTATCACTAGTTGGTTGTGGAGACTATATCGAGATCTGGGAACCGCTCCGGTGGGCACAAGAACTCAACGAGCTCGCGAATGAGGAACAGCAGGCTCTGGGATGACAAATACCTCATTACCGATCCATCAACCGGTGATGCTCGATGAGGTCGTCGAAGCTCTCGCTGTTCGCCCAGGTGGCAGCTATGTAGATGGGACCGTAGGTCTTGGTGGACACGCTTTCGCAATCCTCAAGGCAGCTCAACCAGGAGGACGATTGCTCGGTATCGATCGTGATCGATATGCACTGAAGCATGCTGCCAAGAACCTCGGCTCTTACGGCGATGCTGCCGTACTCAGTTACGGGAACTATAAGGATATGAAGGACATCTGCGACGAACACGCAATCAAGCACGTCGACGGTTTACTTCTCGATCTTGGCATCTCGTCACTTCAACTCAGTCAGCCCGGTCGTGGATTTTCTTTTCAGCGAAATGAACCGTTGGATATGCGGATGGATAGTGATCAACGCCTCACGGCAGCTGAAATGATCAACGAGAGTACAGAAGACGAACTAGCAGAAATAATCTGGAAGTATGGCGAAGAGCGTCGAAGTCGTCGCATCGCAAAGGCGATTGTCGACGATCGCCCGTTAAATACAACCGGCGAACTAGCCGGTGTAGTCGAGCAGGCTGTGGGACGAGGCCGGGGACGGTCTAACAACATTCACCCCGCCACGTTAACGTTCCAGGCTTTGCGAATCGCGGTGAACGAGGAGCTCATGCACCTACAAGCCGCACTCGCTTCAGCCCACAGCCTGCTCGAAGCCACCGGCGGTCGCCTAGTTGTTATCTCTTTCCACTCTCTCGAAGATCGGCAAGTCAAAGAATATATGAGGAATCATAGCGCTGACCGTCCGCGAGAACGCTGGGTGCCTGATGTTGACCCCGAACCCTGCTGGCGACGAATCACACGCCGCGCTCAAAAGGCTTCAAATTATGAAATCGCACGTAATCCTCGAGCTCGTTCGGCTCGTTTACGCGTTGCCGAAGCGATTCCAATTGCCAGGAGTGCCTGATGTCTAATCCAGGCACCGTAGTAAACAGTTGGGTCGCCAGTTCGAAATCGACACACATGACCGCTGCCAATCCTGTACTGACAGGCGAAAATCACAAATTTGTAAGCCTGCAAAGGATCGGACCTTTCCGACAAATACTTCTCGTGGGGCTGTTATTGGGTGTCGCAATCCTTGGCTTGCTGCAGGTATTACAGACTAGTCAAGTTGCGAGTGCAGGATTTGAGTTGCGCACGCTACAAGCTGAACGTGGCCAACTCGAATCCGAGATCCGTCTACTAGAGGCGGGAATAGCTGAAAAGGCTCGGCTGACAGAGTTACATCACGAGGCAATTACACGACTCGGAATGGTCCAACCTCAAAAGGTATTGCAATTATCGGTACAGGAGGCAGCACCGCATGGAGTACCGCTTCCGCGGCGATATATCAATACACCGCCTCTAATCGCGCAAGAACAAATCGCCTGGTGGGAGCCATTACTGGAACGGATTCCGGGATTCGACTAACGGAGTAATCGGGTACCCGTAAAAGGTATCCAAAGCGGGGTAGAAGGGTGTTCGTGGTGACCGAAACTCGCCCTGATCACCTGACATGGCGTCACTGGGTAGTAACTTTGCTAGCTATAGCTGCCTTTAGCATAATCGTGTTCCGGCTATATCAGGTCCAAATCGTTGATCACAGTCTCTACCTAGATCGAGCATTACAAACACGCCACGGTGATTACAAGGTTCCGGCACCACGCGGAGTAATCACAGACGCGACCGGTTACCCCCTAGCAGCTTCTGTTGACACATGGGACATCTATATCGATCGCTTCCTTTGGAGTGACATCAATCTGGCTGTGCCCGCAGCAGGAGAGCTCGGAGCATTACTCAATTTGAACTCTGAAGCAGTTCTCACCAAGGGCACATCCGCAACGATCGGCGACATCCTTGTCAAAAGGGATGTGAACTACGAGCAAGGCCTAGAGATACGTAACCTCGATTTATGGGGAGTTCGAACCCTTCCTTCAGCAAGGCGTACATATCCCGAAAGCAACTTGGCCAGGCAAGTAATAGGTCATGTCGGCATCGACGGGGTCGGACTATGGGGAATCGAGGCGGACTACGACCATTTGTTACGCGGACAACCCGGAAGTTATAGCAGTGAGCTTGATCCGTTCGGTCGTCCTATCGCGTTTGGAGGAAACACTGATAACCGTCCAGTACGTGGAGGTGAAGTCCAACTCACGGTTGATCGCTTCATCCAGAAGATCGTAGAGAAAGAACTCGATAGGGCGCTAGAGGAATTCAACTCGTCTAGTGGATCAATCTTGGTGATGAACCCACGAACTGGAGCAATTCTGGGAATGGGTTCCCGTCCAAATGCAGACGTAACGCCAAATGCCCTTGAGCATCAAGAGATCTCTGACCTAGTTCGCAATAGACCGATTACTGACCTTTATGAGCCTGGTTCAGTGTTCAAAACATTAACTGCTGCTGCTGCGATAGACCTTGGAAGAGTTACACCCGAAACAACCTATTTCGACGAAGGTGTTGTAGTAGTCAATAACGAATCGATCTACAACTGGGATTTCCAAGCACACGGTGAAGTCAACGTTCGCTCAATACTCCAAAAGTCTCTGAACACGGGTGCTGTGTGGTTATCCGAACAAATTGGAACACGAGATTTTTATAACTACCTAGCGGCATTTGGCATTGGGAAACCGACCTACCTTGGGCTGAGTGGTGAAGCGACGGGTCTACTTCGTCAACCAAGCGATCCGGACTGGTATCCAATCGACTTAGCGACCAATTCCTACGGCCAAGGTCTCGCAGCCAGCCCGCTGCAAGTGTTAACAGCAGTTAACGTCTTCGCTAACGGGGGTCAGCTAATGCGACCGTACATCGTTTCGCATGTGATTTCTGAGCATGACGTCCGAACCTTTGATCCGGTCTTGGTGCGTCAAGTCGTATCGACCGATACCGCCACAAAGATTTCAGCGCTGATGAATGACGTCGTCGATGGCATGCAGTGGCACCGCGCTCAAGTTGACGGTTATGCAGTCGCGGGGAAAACAGGTACCACAATCGTCTCGACTAAAGATGGATATGACTTTGATACGACAATCGCATCGTTCGCTGGCTTCTTACCATACGAAGCTCCTGAAATTTCAATCCTTGTAAAAATTGATGAGCCATCGGGAGACTTAACTCTTGGGGGACAGGTGGCTGCGCCAGTATTCTCTCGAGTCGCCAGCGCAATCATGGAGTATCTGCGTGTACCACCTCGTGACGCCATGGTATCGAACCCATGATGCCGCACAGTCCTTCTTTAGATTCTACTTTCGTTAGGACAGCACTCGCTTCGCAGTTGCGCGGGCATGAAGGGCCAGACCAACAGTTCATGCGCGCGATTATTGACTCTCGCGAGACGAAACCGAACGATTTGTTCACAGCGCTCTCAGGCGCACGCACAGATGGCCATAATCATGCTGCACAAGCCGTCAAAGCTGGCGCCACTGGCTGCATCCTGAAGCATACGGTTGAAGGTACCGAAGCCGCCTCATGCTTCTACGTCGATGACCCGCTGAGCGCGTTACAGACGCTAGCAGCATCGTGGAGAGCAGCACTCCCTCAACTCGAGGTGATAGGCGTGACTGGAAACGTCGGAAAAACGACAACAAAACTAATCATTGCGCAGCTCCTTCAACCGAAGTATCAGGTGCAGGTCAATCCGCTTAATTACAATAACGAAGTTAGCGTTCCTCTCTGCCTTCTAGAACTCAGACCTGAAACTGAGCGAGCCGTCATCGAACATGGCATGTACACAAGAGGCGAGATCGAACTGCTTTGTAGTTGGACTCAGCCGCAAAAGGGAATCGTATTGAACATTGGACCTGTTCATCTGGAACGTGCTGGTTCAATCGAAGCAATCGCTCTCGCAAAGCGTGAGCTGATCGAGGCTCTGCCAGCAAACGGACACGCAATATTAAATATAGACGATCCACGTGTCGCCAAAATCAGACCATATACCGCAGCGACTGTCATCACGTTCGGTAGTGCCGAACGTGCTCAAATTCGAGGCCACAGTGTCGAGAGCCACGGAACCGATGGCTTCTCCTTCACTCTCACAGTTGACGGCACTCTCCTTGGTGAAATCGACAATTCAGAACGGCGCCTCCGCGTACCTCTTCCAGGTACTCATCTCTTAAGTAACGTATTAGCCGGAATAGCCACAGCCGTAACGGAAAAAGTGCCTTTTAATGCAATCGCAACGGCTGTCGAGCAGCTTGCAGTCCCACTTCGACTTCAGATTTCGACTATCGGAAATGACATTACACTGCTGGATGACACTTACAATGCAAGCCCAGCGTCGATGCACGCCGCTCTTGATTTGCTTGCAGAAATGCCCGGGCGCCACTTGGCATTGTTAGGTGACATGCTTGAACTTGGCAGTGAAGAAGAGCAAGCGCACCAGCAGATCGGCGAGCGAGCCGCTGACGACCTTGACTTGTTATTCACAATCGGACAACGCGGTAGTCAAATCGGCGAGGCTGCTGCAAGCGCAGGTCTTGAGACATCCCATATTGAAAATCAATCCGATGCTGCGAGAACTTTGCTGAAGAGGCTCCGCTCAGGCGACGCACTTCTCGTTAAAGCATCTAACCAGCTGCATCTCGATGCTGTTGTCAAAGAGTTAACAATAGCGGTGAATTCCCAGTTTGAAAGAAGCGTCAGGAGGCACACGTGATCTTCGCACTCTTGGTTGGTGCATCGACGTTCTTGTTTGCGCTTTTAGCAGGCATGTTCATCGTACCTGCGCTCCGAAAACACAAAATCGGAAAGACTATCTCGTCGGAAGGCCCAACTAGTCATCACATCAAGGAGGGTACGCCCACGATGGGTGGCCTAATCATTTATGGGACAGTCGCCATCATCACTGTGCTTACCAACATCTTTGAGATCGAGAATGGTTCTCTCGTATTCGAGCGCCGCTCAATGCTTCTGCCTTTATTCGTGGTGCTGGTGACAATGCTAATTGGCTTCTGGGACGATCTCGGGACACTTACAAATGCCGAGAGCCGACGAGCCCTCAGTTGGCGTCTCAAATTTATTTTGATCGGGCTGCTGTCAGTTGTGGTATCGCTCGTACTGTTTTACGGGCTTGAAGTCCGCAGCGCGAACGTCCCCTGGGCTGGTCAATTCGACTTAGGGCCAGCATACATCCCGATCGCGATAATCACTGTGTTCGCAACAACAAGTGCCGTTTCTATAACTGATGGCCTAGATGGACTGCTCGGCGGCACAGCTGCAATCGCGTTCACCGCCTACGCAGTTATAGGTTTTGGGCAAGGGCAAGAATTTCTGGCCACTTTCTCGTTTACGATCGTCGGTGCGTTACTCGGATTTCTCTGGCACAACGTACACCCAGCACAGGTATTCATGGGAGATACCGGAGCACTCCCATTAGGCGCATCACTCGCGACCGTTGCATTAATGACCGGACATTGGCTGCTATTACCGATCGTTGGAATTGTATTCGTCGCTAACGCGAGCTCAACACTGCTTCAAATTGCCTACTTCCAAACGACAGGTGGTCGTAGGTTGTTTCGGATGACACCTCTCCACCATCATTTCGAATTGATTGGATGGAGTGAACCTCAGGTAGTTCTGCGAATGTGGCTATTAGCGTTCACCGGAGCGATGGTCGGAATAGCCTTAGCTTTGTCCGTATGACCTGCTATCGCGGGGGTAATCCATTAATGGATTACCCCCGCGATAGCAGGATTTCCGAGAAAATCAGATTGTGAGTCGGCTCGATTGTGGATATCTTAATGGATAACGTGCTATGACCGATATACAGAATCTGCAAGGAGCTAGGGCAACCGTTGTCGGCCTCGGTATAGAGGGAATCGACCTTGTTCGTTATTTGACGACAGAAGGGGCAATAGTCACCGTGTCTGACATTCGCACTTCCGAAGCGCTAATTAAAGAGATCAATGAGATCTCAGATTGCGCTCCCCACCTCTCTTTGGGTAAGAATCGCGTAGAGGACTGCTCCGAAGCCGACGCAGTATTTGTATCTCAGGGTGTACCACCCGATCTGCCTGCGCTACGTGCTGCACGACACGCCAAAATACCCATCTCATCGATGACGCAACTTTTCGTGGAGCGTTGTCCTTCACCTATAGCTGGAATCACCGGTTCGTCTGGAAAAACAACAACGACTGCTCTTACCGGCGCTATGCTCGACACTGCCCGAATCAACCACGTAGTTGGAGGGAATATCGGAATCGGCCTACTCGGCCTACTGGATAAAATTGAGCCTGAAACCAAAGTAGTGACCGAACTCTCTCATACTCAACTTGAGACTGTTGATAAGAGCCCTGCAATTGCATGCATCACCAACGTGACACCAAATCATCTGGACCGCTATTCATGGTCGTCCTACGTGAACCTGAAACGCCGAATCTTTCAATTCCAAAACGAAAACGAACTCGCGATATTCAATCTCGACGATGAGATCTGTGCGGGATTTGCCAATGAGTCACCTGGCCACATCGCATACACTTCGGTGAACCGCGATATTCCAGGAGACGGTGTACTAATCTCCGATGGCATCCTGACACGACGGCAAGACGGGGAAGATCTACCATTGCTGCCGCGAGAGCAGATAGCTCTTCGCGGCGAACATAACGTTGCCAACATACTTTCTGCAGTCGCAATTGCAAGTCACCTCGGAGCATCGGATGTTGCGATCTCTGAGGCTATTCGGAATTTCGAGGGGGTCCCTCACCGCCTAGAAGTTGTGGGGACATTCCGCGATGTCACTTATGTCAATGATTCGATAGCAACCACTCCTGAAAGGGCGATCGCCGGTCTTCGTTCGTTCAATGCGCCAATCGTGCTGCTGCTAGGAGGCCGCGACAAGCACTTACCACTGCGTGAACTTGCCGAACTAGCCGTTGAACGGTGTCGCACGATTATCACCTTCGGCGAGTCAGGCGATCTGTTTGCTAGCACAATGATTAAGGCGCGAGACGCTACTACACCCTTGGTCGACCGTGTAGAAGATGTATCGAGCGCAGTGAATCGAGCGGCCAAGCACGCTCACAAGGGCGACGTCGTATTGTTCTCGCCTGCTGGAACCTCCTTCGATTCGTATCGCACCTTCGAGGAACGAGGCACCGCTTTCCGAACAGCGGTTGCAAGTCTCGAGGAACAATGAACAGCACGATCAGAGTCAACAAGTGAGCGCAGCTAAAATGTCACGCCGGCGCCACGCTCCCGACTATGGGCTACTCACTACAGTCCTAGTACTACTGATTCTAGGCCTGATTTTCGTCTACTCATCCTCATACGTTCTAGCAGAAGTCGAACATGGTGACGCTAACCATTTCGTCAAACGTCAGATGATTTTCGCAGCACTCGGGTTGATCGGTTTAGTGATCGTTATGCAATTCGACT
This sequence comes from Dehalococcoidia bacterium UBA6627, assembly GCA_002455955.1. GTDB lineage: Bacteria > Chloroflexota > Dehalococcoidia > UBA2979 > UBA2979 > UBA6627. Next base: position 5,772 of record DKLZ01000083.1, on the reverse strand, counting down.
ACAGTTACCTAAGAAGGTTAAGCCCACTTTTGATGCTGGGGGCATTGATCGGTCTCGGCGCAGTACTTGTCCCAGGTTTAGGTGTGGAATCTAACGGCGCCCTCCGTTGGATACAAATTGGCCCACTGCCGCCAATACAGCCAAGTGAATTCGCCAAACTTGCGGTGCTGATCTACATGTCTGCATGGCTTGCCTCACGTGGTGACTCGCTTCAGAATTTTTCCCTCGGAGTACTACCGTTCGTCGGAATGGTCGGACTCATTGGCGCATTAGTGATGCTAGAGCCAGACCTTGGCACAACCGCAATGATCGCCATAATCACCGGAACCCTGTTCTTCATCGCAGGAGCACGCCTAGTCCACGTTGTCGCTCTGGTAGGAAGTGGCTCGGTGATGGCCGTAATGCTAATCATTACCGGTGGTTATCGGATGGACCGAATTCTCTCCTTCACAGACGCCGAATCGGATCCAACGGGTGTCGGTTTTCAAACACTCCAACTTCTAGTTGCCTTTGGCTCCGGAGGTTTGTGGGGACATGGCCTAGGAGTCTCCCGGCAAAAGTTTTTCTACGTGCCCGGATCACATACCGACGGGGTACTCGCAATCATCGGAGAGGAAATCGGCTTCATCGGCATACTGGTGGTCTTCGCACTATTTATGGTCTTGTTCTGGCGCACTTGGCGCATCATGCGTCGTGCGGCTGACACCTTCGGATCACTGATTGCAGCAGGCGTTTTGGCATGGTTCGCGTTTCAACTAATTATCAATGTTGGAGGCGTGACAAGATTGATCCCTTTGACCGGGATCCCGCTTCCGTTTCTTTCTGCTGGCGGATCTTCATTATTCGTTTCCCTAATAGCAGTCGGATTACTTCTTTCGGTAAGCCGCTACGCCACGTTCGCACCTCAGCCGGCAACTACGCGAGGCGTCCAAAAATCGCGTGTTACGAGTTCTACGGTAAGGCCGGGAAGATGAAATTCGCACTCGCAGGTGGCGGGACCGGTGGTCATGCTTATCCAGCACTCACGGTAGGCCGGCAACTACGCGAACAGAAGGATACCGAGCTCGTTTACTACGGTACGCGCAACGGTCCGGAACGCGAACTAGCCGAGGAACACGAAATTCTGTACCGAGTCGTACCAGCTAGCCAGCTCCGTGGGCGATCACCAATGAGGCTCATAAACGGGCTCTGGAATCTGTGGCGTGGCAGCAGCACTGCGCGTCGTTTCCTAAATAAAGATCGGCCCGATGCTGTCTTCGCAACTGGCGGTTATGCATCAGCACCGATCGGGCGAGCAGCCCACCAACTCCGAATACCGCTAGTAGTTTTCTTACCAGATGTAAAACCTGGCTGGGCCGTTCGATTGCTTCAACGATATGCGTCGACAATCGTCTGCTCAGTCGACGGATCGTTGCCGTATTTACCAGCCTCAAAAACTGTTGTGACTGGATACCCAGTCCGAAATCAATTCTTGGATGCAACTCGTAAAAGAGGCATCCAGCGTTTCGAATTAGATACATCTCTACAAACGTTACTGATTGCTGGCGGATCGCTCGGTTCACATCAGATCAACGTGGCGATTCGCGACAATCTTCCTCGACTATTGACACGCCTCCAAGTTATCCACATTTCAGGACGCGATGAGTTTGATTGGCTAAATCGTGAACGCACTCACCTTCCAGAATGGCAACAAAAACGCTATAGCTTGCACCCTTATACGAATGACATGGCGTTAGCTATGGCGGCAGCTGATCTGGCTGTAACGCGTGCCGGTGCATCAGCTCTCGGCGAATTACCCGTTATGGAGTTACCCGCAATTCTGATCCCCGGTGAATTTTCCGACCAGTCAGCTAATGCCGAATATCTCAAAAACTGCGGTGCAACATCTACGATCACGAGATCATCGATCCACTACCTCGCGGATGAAGTGATCGCCCTACTCGATGATGATGACCAACTCAGATCAATGTCCTGTGCTATGCGACAACTTAATCGACACGATTCGGCAGCACGAATCGCATCATTATTACGCAGGGTGGCATCGTGATGGGCTTGATGTCGCGTCAGCGCAAAGGCCGTAAGAAAATAACACCTGGACAGGTGCATCTAGTAGGCGCTGGTGGAGTCCATATGTCCGCGATCGGTCAATTACTACTAGCACGAGGCATTGCGGTCACTGGATCCGATCTTCAACCATCGAACTACACACGGCGCCTCGAACAACTCGGAGCAAAAATCTACCAAGGACATACAGCATCGAACGTGGGTGATGCGGAACTTTTGGTTGTCACGGCTGCCGCGATGGACGACAACCCTGAATTGATCGCAGCTCGTGAACGCGGCTTGCCAGTAATGCTGCGTGCAGAAATGGTGCAGCGTCTAGTCGAAGATAGAGAAGTGCTTGCGATCGCTGGTAGTCATGGAAAAACAACAACTACCAACATGCTCGCAATGATGATGGAGCGGGGTGAACTGGACCCACTCGTAATCCTTGGTGGTGACTCCCCCGATCTGGGTGGAAACGTGCGGGATGGGAACGGCAGGCACGCTGTGCTCGAAGCAGACGAGTATGCCGAAGCGTTCCTCCACTATTCCCCAAAGATCGCCCTAGTCACCAATATTGAAGCTGACCATCTCGACTACTACGGTACGGAAGAGCATTACAAGTCGGCGTTCACCCGGTTCGCCTCACAAGTACAGTCGGAAGGCACACTAATCGTATGCGCCGACTCACCTGATGCTTTAGGACTCGCTGAAGCTCGATCCGAATCCGACGCTCACGTCGAGTTTTACAGCGTAGAAAATGAGGCTACATGGCGCGCACGAGGTCTGCGTGGAAACGATCGTGGTGGTCTAGATTGCACTGTTGAATTGGACGGCCTTGAGCTTGGAAAACTCTCACTTCAGGTACCTGGTCGTCACAATGTAGTCAATGCCCTTGGAGCACTCGCAGTAGCCATGCGCGCCGGCGTCGATTTCCATCGAGCTGCTTCAGCCGTATCAGATTTTCAGGGAACACGGCGCCATTTCGAATTAATTGGTGAAGTCACAGGCGATCGTGGGCCTATCACGATCGTGGATGATTATGCCCATCACCCAACCGAAATCCGCGCGACATTAAGTGCCGCCCGTCAGCGCTTCGCAGGGCGCCGTCTAGTGGCCTGCTTTCAACCGCACACTTACTCACGTTCCCAATATTTGCTAGACGGCTTCCGCACCTGTTTTGAAGCAATCGATATCTTGTATCTCCTTCCTACCTATGCAGCACGAGAAACTAACGAGACCGGAATTGACGCTCCAACGTTAGCGAAAGAACTGGAAGTACCCTCCCCTCTACTTCTCGACTCAATAGAGTCAGGTACTGCGCAGATCGTCGCCATGCTGGAAGCGGGTGATGTGTTTCTCACGATCGGGGCGGGCGACGTGACTCGGCTTGCACCAGCAGTGCTCGAATCACTCCAAGGACGACAAAGTCAGCGAGTTCGATCATGAGGAGTACCAATGAACTTCTCGGTGTCGTAATCGGTGGCGAATCGACTGAACATGCAGTTTCTGTAAGTTCTGGGAGGTCAGTTATACGTGAAGCTGACTCATCGCGTTTCAAAGTGATTCCTTTTGGAGTGACGCAAAACGGAGCTTGGTTAACACCAGATGAGACCGCACGTCGACTTGATGATTCCTCAGCAATCGATCTAGGTACCGATTCTGGTAATGGACTTCTCGCGCACCCGGAAGTACTTCAAGCACTATCCGATATGGACGTTATCTTTCCAATTATCCACGGAAACCTCGGTGAAGACGGGACACTCCAAGGCCTGTTCGAGCTAGCAAAGATTCCTTATGTCGGTAGTGGCGTTAGTGCTAGTGCTGCTGGGATGGATAAAGCGCTAATGCGCGCCGTTTTTGCTGCAGCTGAGATCCCACAACCACCATATCTCGTGCTCTCTGGCATTGAACTCGCCACTCCTTCATCAGACACGATGAACTACGTTGAAACATTGCTCGGCTACCCATGCTTCGTCAAGCCGTGCAACGGCGGCTCGTCCGTAGGGGTGAGCAAGGTGCTATCACAGGCAGATCTCGGCGATGCATTATCAACGGCAGCGCATCATGATCGCAAAGTGATGATAGAACAAGCAATGAACGGTCATGAAGTGGAATGTGCCGTCCTCGGAAATGATGAACCGACTGCATCAGGAGTTGCTGAAATCCACTCACAATCTGACTTCTACACTTATGAAGCCAAATATCAGGACGACGCCACTCAAACGATTGTCCCTGCTGAGATTCCCGATGCCATTGCTGAGCATGTCCGACAACTATCTCTTCGTGCTTACCGTGCTATCGACGCTGCCGGGATGGCACGCGTCGATTTCTTTGCGCGAGACGATGGGCTCGTTCAAATCATTGAGATCAATACGCTACCCGGCTTCACTCCAATTTCTCAGTTCCCTCGGCTTTGGCAAGAAGCAGGCATAAGTTACCCAGAACTAATTTCACATCTAGTTGATCTTGCCTTTGAACGACACGCCAACCAAAACAAGCAAAAGCTCGAGAGGAGGGCGCCCCGATGAAATTCCAATGGCACACCATCTTCGATCGGGATCGCACTCCGCGCGCGGGCACTGGTCGCAGCATCCGTCGACCACTGGAAACACGAGCACGATTCGAACTTAGAAGTGCCGAAAAGACTCGAATAGCGCCTCAATTACCCTGGCGTGGCGTTACATTAGGAATCATAGTCGTCACCATGGTTGGAGCTGCAATCCTCAGCAGCGTATGGCTTTATTTTGAAGACAATATCCGAGTACAGGAACTACACGTCATAGGAGCTACCGCTGTCGATCACAGCCAAGTGATAGAAGCTGCAGCCCTTTATGGATCATGGTTGCCTACAGCGGACCTCAAGGGTGCAGCTCAACGAATCGAGACGGTCTCAGGAGTCAAACTCGCAACGGTCACACGCGATTGGCCAAATGGCATCGAAATCTATATCGAAGAGAATCAAGGTTGGGGCTACTGGCAGACATCTAATCAACGCCTAACAATCGACGAACATGGAAAATGGCTAGCCGTTGCCAGACAACCCGATGTGGGCGCTCCAACGATCAGATATATCGCTAGTCCAACAGAATCTATCAGTGAGAACAACGTCGACTCTGATGCGGTCCAACTCGTCGAACGCCTAGCCAGCGAAAGTATATTCGAAAAACTCAAGATCGAACCAAGCAGCTACGTATTTCGAGACGATCGAGGACTTACGGTGCTCTTCGATAAAACTCCCGATGTGATCTTTGGTGATTCAACAAATTTCTTGTTCAAAGTATCGGCACTGTCAGCTGCACTTGAGACACTCTCCAAAAATAACTTGTCGGTAGCGGAAATCGACCTTCGATTCGGACGAAACGTGGTACTGCGATGACTCCTGTGGTGGACACGGGTCGGTACAGAATAATTCTGACTTCTGTAGTCGGGACTACCTGGGAGGTGCGGTAATGGCTAATCCCACACTCGCCGCGATCGACGTCGGCACAACCAAGGTCTGCACGATCGTTGCAGAACTTTCGGCACAACAAGAATTGCGCATCCTTGGTGTTGGCATTGGGCCCTCCGCTGGTCTTGCAAAAGGCACAGTTGACAACGTACAAGCGGCGATCGAAGCGATTGCATCGTCAATCGAGCGCGCGGAACGGGCATCCGGAACGAAAATCATGTCAGCGCATATTGGCATCTCCGGCCCACACGTATCTTCTCGCAACTCACAAGGAATCG
>DKLZ01000004.1 GCA_002455955.1 Dehalococcoidia bacterium UBA6627 | reverse complement strand
GGCAGCAGCGACAGCAGCCCCGAAGGCAGCAGCGACAGCAGCCCCGAAGGCAGCAGCGACAGCTGCTCCGAAGGCAGCAGCGCCTAAGCCAACCGCATCAACAAAACCAGCAGCAGGTCAGATCGATTCCAACGCACACCTGAGAGTGGGCTTCGGGTCGTTCGCTTCCTCGCTTGACATCAGCACCGCTGAAGGCGCTGGTGGTCAGGCCGCAACTAACACTTACACCTACGGTAATCTCCTCGCTGCAAACCCAGACGGCAGCGCAGCGAATGGTGGTATGGCCGATTTTGAATGGCGTGAAGATAACTATGTCCTGCGCTTCAAGCTGAGAGATGGCATCAAGTTCCACAACGGGAACGCGTTCGATGCTGAACAATTGAAGGCCAATTTCGACCGAACTATGGGATATCCACCTTTCGAGCACTTCGTTGGTGCCTGGGTGAAGCGGAATTTGTGGGTGGGCGAAAGCACGATCGTGGATCCACTGACAATCGATGTCAGAATGATTGACGAACCATTCCGTAACGCACCACAGGAATCCTACACAGCGCCGGTCGACAAGACCTACGTCACTCCTGAAGGTGGCCCAAAGGGTGATGAGAACCAGGCAATGAGGCCGATTAGCACCGGACCCATGCAGTTCGTGTCGTTCACCCCTGACGCGGAGATGGTAAGCACGAGGTTCGACGGGTACCCTTTCCCAGCTTTCAGCCCCAACACTTCGAACCAGACCGGCTCCTACGTCAAAGACCTCACCGGTAAGTACATCCCTGAGGAGCAAGCTCGATTCGCAGCACTCGAGGCAGGCGAAATCGACATCGCATATCGCGTTGGTCCGGACCTTGCGAAAGCTTTCGCACAAAAAGAAGGCTTCCAGATGATCGCATTGCCTGATGTCCGGGTGATGTCGATCGAGATCCCATTCAATGCGGAACTGGACTACATCACGGGTGAGCCAAATCCGTGGCGTGATTTGCGCGTGCGTCAAGCAGCCAACTATGCGATCGATACCGACGCGATCATTAACAACCTGCTAACTGGTGCTGAGGAACGTGCTTACTCGCCATTCTCGCGAGGTGGTTACCCGCTTCCACTTGGTAAGCTGAACGGTCTACCAGGAAAGTTGGAGGAGCCTTACAAGTTCGACCCGAAGCGTGCACGTGCACTGCTCGAAGAAGCGGGGCAGGTCGGATTCGAGATCGAGATTTTGCTTGCACAAGGTCTATGGACTGCAGACCGGCTCTGGATGCCAGCCATTCAGAAGATGCTCAACGATGTCGGATTCAACTGCAGCGTGAAATACTCACCGCTGTCACCGGCACTGGCTGCAATGCGTAACCGCAGCCACGGTGGTCCGCACATCTTCAATCAGGGATCAGGATCCAACGGTGCCGGCTACAAGAATGCTGACACCGCGTACGGGTTGATCACCACGCTTGATGCACCTTATGGGCACAGCAACAAGGGTGACACTGGAACGCTTCCTGAGTTCGACGTATTCCAGGCGAAGATTGAAGAAGCGAGATCGTACTTCGATAACAAGAAGCGGGATGACCTCTTCCAAGAGGCTGCAGTTATCCACTACGAGAACGCCTTCAATGTGTCGATGTTCACCATGTCGCACCTCTACTGTGCGATTGACAGCATCGATTACGAAGAATTCTTCACCAACCCGACGGGCATGGACCTCATGAACGTCAAGATGCTCACCACTTAGTGAGTGGTTCAGTCTGAACAAGAAGAGGCTTCGAGCTTCAAGCCCCCATCTCTAGTGGGACATCTCACCTGAGATGGGGGCTTTGTTCATTCGATAGATCGGTAACATCGATAATGTAGCGGCGCGTTACATTCCGGTAAGATACCGGTCGCAGCGCATAAGGTAGAGCATGACTTCGAAACTTTGGGCCGCCATCGTTATGCGATTTATGCGCGCAATCCTGACAATTTTCGTTGTCATAACACTTGTCTTCTTCCTGAGTAGAGCGATCGGAGACCCGGTCAGCTTTTATGCACCCATCGACTCGACGCAAGAAGAGATCGATTTTTTGAAAAACAAGCTGGGATTCGATCGCCCGCTTATCGTCCAATATGGTGACTTCCTCTACAAGGCCGTTCAACTCGACTTTGGTAAGTCATTCACTGCCAGTAGACCAGCATGGGACGTAGTGACTGAACGCCTCCAGGCGACGGTTGAGCTAGGAGTTTCCGCGCTAATTATCGGTATCGTGATCGGCATACCGTTAGGTGTCGTCGCTGCTGTCCGACGTGGCGGCATCGTCGATTTCTCTAGTAGGGTGATCGCATTACTTGGTCAGGCTGTACCAAACTTCTGGCTAGGATTGATATTAATATTCCTCGTTTCCGTGAAACTCGGATGGCTCCCAACGGGTGGACGTGGCGATTTCCAACAATTAATCCTGCCCGCTGTGACACTCGGAACGTTCCCGGCAGCGGCGATCATGCGTTTCACTCGTTCATCGATGCTCGAGGCATTGCAGCAGGACTACATCCGCACAGCAAGATCGAAAGGCCTCACTCAACGCGTAGTGATCATGAAGCATGCGTTGCGTAACTCGCTGCTTCCTGTCGTAACGCTTATGGGACTCCAAGTCGCAGGTATTCTCTCCGGCTCAATTATCATCGAGACTGTGTTCGCATGGCCAGGTCTGGGAAGACTCATCATCCAGGCGATCATCGGTACCGACTTTAATATCATTCAGGCCGCTGTCTTCATGACTACCATCTGGATCGTGTTTGCGAACCTTATCGTTGATATTTCCTACATGTTCCTCGACCCAAGAATCAGAACCGGTGGAGGTAGTGTGTGAGTACAGCACCTGACACTTCCACGACCACTGATGCCGACATGGATGAAGACCGCGAATCCGATGCTGCACTGTTTGAGAAGTATCGTCCTCGAAAGTTTCATCTCCACTCGCCACTAACACTCGGTTTCCCAATCGGTGTGATGATACTGTTCGTAATTACAGGTGTATTTGGCCCAGCCTTGGCACCATACGATGCCACTGAGATCGACCTCATCAACCGACTCGCTGAAACTGGATTTCAGTCCAACGGAAGTTGGGATCACGCACTAGGAACTGACGATCTAGGACGCGACGTACTGAGTCGTTTACTGAACGGCGCAAGACTCTCGTTGTTCATAGTCGTCGTGATCATTCCCCTTTCGACACTGATCGGTGCTCTTGTCGGTCTATTTGCGGCATGGATAGGCGGCTGGACCAGCCGCCTACTGATGGGGCTGGTAGACCTGCAGATGGCATTGCCAGGTATCTTACTTGCCGTCCTATTTGCCTCAATATTCGGACCAAGCCTACGTAATGTGGTAATCGTGCTTGTGATCTTCCTCTGGTCTTCACAAGCTCGCATCGTACGAAGCGAGGCACTCGCTCTTTCAGAAACTGACTTCGTGCTAGCGGCACGAACGATCGGATCTACCGATGCGCGGATAATGTTTCGCCATATCCTGCCGAACTTACTGAACACCATTGTGATCCTCGCCACATTAAATGTTGCTACCGTGATCATCGCTGAAGCGGGGCTCAGTTATCTCGGCGTCGGTGTCGACCAGCAGACAATCTCCTGGGGCAAGATGATTTCTGAGGGGCGCGACGTACTTTCGATTGCTTGGTGGCTCGTTACGATCCCAGGAATAGCTATTATCACCGTATCCCTCGCTGGCAACCTCTTTGGCGATTGGCTACGAGACGCCCTTGACCCACGGCTACGGCACGCAAGATGACAACGCCGAGACGATAGCTACAGTAGCTGCTTAACGACCGCTTCACACGATCGAACAATGCGCGGTAGACCGCGAGAACGAAATTCTTTGTGAAACCGTTCCACAACTTACAAATCGTTGAAATTGCTGGTTCACCCGCAGGTGCATTTGCTGCCAAACTCTTTGCCGACTACGGGGCAGAGGTCATTAAGGTCGAACCCCCTGACGGCGATGAGTTACGCACCAGCGGTGAACCTTGGGGGGAAATCGGCTCTGAGTTTGCGTTCTTCAACACAAGCAAACGTAGTATCTGCATCGACGTCAACAGTAGCGACGGACTCAACGAACTGGCTCGCCTACTAGAATTCGCCGACGTGATGATCGAAAGCTCCGCGCCTGACCCACATACCCCACTGCCAAGCTCAATCTGTGGCGATCGGTTGATTCGAGTCTCGATCTCGCCATTTGGATTAAGCGGACCATATGCTGGATACCGATCAAATGTGTTCACCGACGACGCTATCGGTGGCCACATGTACCTATCCGGTGAACCTGATCGTGAACCTATCCCGAGAGCTGGTTCACACACCTTGCTGCAGGCAGGTACGCACGCCTTCATCGGTTGTATGGCAGCGCTACTTGCACGAGAACGAGCGCATGACCCACGGTTCCGTCTCGGACAGAATATTGAAATCTCCCACTTCGAAGGGATGGTTGCTCTCCACCAACACACGTCCGTGATGTGGACGCATGGCGGGCACATCGTCCGGCGCGAGGGAAATAAGCAACCGGGTATCTGGCATCCATCGGGTGTCTACCCTTGCAAAGACGGTTATATATTCCTTGGCATGTCGGGTGATAAAAAATTGATCCCGTTCGTACAAGTTCTGGGCTACGAACACCTTTTTGATGATCCACGCTTCGCCGACATGCAATCCCGCGCATCACACAAACAGGAATTCGATGATGCACTCATCCCGAGACTTATGGAGCTTACTGCCGCCGAGATTACGGATCTTGGTAGAGCAGTCTTCGCACCCATAGGGCCAGTCCCCGAACTGCTTGAAGTCCTCGATGACGAACAACTCGAAGATCGGAACTTTTGGGAATCTCTAGAAGGGCAACCCCCACTGCGAATCCCACGTGGGCCGTTTCTGATCGATGGTCACGTACCGAAACCTGAAATGCCACCTCTAGAACCGTCCAATGATGGAATCGAGAACATCATTGAGCAATGGGCAAAAACACCGGATGATGCAGCGTTACACGGGCCACTGCGATGGCGTGGCCTTCAGACAGAAGACCTAGATTACGGACCACTCCAAGGACTACGAGTACTTGACCTGACACGAGTATGGGCTGGTCCAATCGCCGGTCGGATACTCGGAGATCTAGGTGCGGACGTAATTTCTATAGAGGCACCATGGAATCGTGGGCCTCGTGGTATCGATGCAAATTACGCTGCAATGCAGCACCTCTATCCCGAGAATGACTCCGGAGAACGGCACTGGAATCGTAACAGTGGCTTCAACAAACTTGCCCGCAACAAACGTGGCATCACTTTGGATCTGCAAGATGAGCGAGGCCGAGAAATACTCGCAGCACTCGTCAAACATGCAGATGTCGTTCTAGAAAACTACAGTCCTCGCGTGATGCCACAGCTCGGCTTTGATTTCGACTCGCTCAAAGATATGAACTCACACATCGTCTATACGTCGATGCCAGGATACGGGTCCTCAGGACCTGGCCAAAACCGGGTAGCATTAGGTCCCGTAATCGAAGCAGCAGCCGGGCTCACATCAATGATGGGTTACGCCGATTCAGGTCCGTATCGTTCAGGTGTCGCCTGGGCAGATCCGGTGTCCGGTCTGGCAGCCGTCGCCGGTACTTTGGTGGCACTCTGGAATCGCCAGCATTCAGGTAAAGCACAGCATGTTGAGACAGCAATGTCTGAGTCTATGGCCACATTCACGGGTGATGAGTTACTGGCAGCTCAGGTACGCGGTTCAAATCCTCCTCGAATGGGTAATCGTCATGCGAAATTCGCTCCACAGGGTGTGTACCCATGCATCGGTAACGATCGCTGGGTGGCAATTAGCTGCACAAACGACACGGAATGGCAATCGCTCTGTGAGGTTGCAAACTTGAGTCCTGAGTTGCTGACACTTGACGAGCCAGATAGACGCGCACGCCATGACGAAATCGACCTTGCGATCAGTGCCTGGACCCGCGGGCAGAGCCCTAAAAAAGCTATGAACACACTGCAGTCACGTAATGTGCTCGCTGTTCAGGTAAGCGATGCCCGTGACCTTCTGGAAGACCCTCAACTTGAAAGACGGGCCTTCTGGGCTGAATTGAACCACCCGGACGTTGGTTTACGACTTTATCCGGGGAACCCTATCCGATTAAGCAGAACACCAATTACCTATCGTGTCGCTGCACCTGGTCTTGGTGAGCATAACGACGAAGTCTTTGCGGGCCTGCTAGACATGTCGGAAGAAGATCTGGAAGAGCTACGCAGAGCAAGCGTCATAGTAGAGACCCCGCCAGAGATTCCAGAAGAATAACCGACTCGAACGGTTCGGCATGCGCGAGAGCTACCGACAAGCCTCAATAACAGCAGTAACCATTTCCTCAGTTCGAAGCTGAACCGTCAATGGCTCTTGTAGCCCATTTGTTAAGTAAGCGACAGCAAGCCCTCGCACAGGATCGGCATAAGAAATCACGCTCTGTTGACCGCCATGACCGAAAACATCAGGTTCGTTGAACGGTGGGAAAGCGCCATCAACGATAAACCCGAGTCCATAGGAAGCTGGTAAGTGGCTCGTGCGATCAACACTAACCGTGTTTTGAACACGGGTAGCCATCCGCAGAAGATCTCGTGACAAAGGACAGACACCAGCAAATGCATCAGAATCGTTCCAACGACGTTCTAACATTGAGTAGAAGCGAGCTAGTGCTTCCGCAGTGCCGATCGCATTAGCCGCAGGCAGTTGAGCGCGTAGCGTTGAGCTTAGGTGAAAACGGCTAACGATCTCGCTCGTTCGCTTCTCGGTGCCATTTGGATCGTCAAAAGTTGCCTCCGACATCGCGATGGGGAGGACGATTTGATTTTCCAAATTTCTATCGGTAATACCAATACTCGCCTTCATACCGAGTGGTTCAAAGAGTTCGTCCTGCATGAATTCTCGCGGCTCGCGCCCATCAATTCGTCGGATTAACTCGCCGAGGACGATGCCGAATGTCAGGGGGTGATAGCCCGTATCAGTACCTGGAGGCCATTCTGCCTCGATCGCAGCGGTCGACTGGACAATCGCAGTCCAGTCATCGATCTGCCTCCAATCAAAATTTCGATCAAAAACTGGAAAACCTCCCTGATGTGTCAGCACGTGACGTAAAGTGCAGTCGGCCTTACTACCCTGCCCGAACTCGGGCCATACTTGAATCAGGGGGGTATCTAGTTCGATTTGCCCTCTTTCAATGAGTGTCAGAACACCGATGGTGACGAGTGGCTTGGTCGCAGAGAAATAAAGCAACCGATGTTCTTCACCAGCTGCCTCACCCACCCGAACTTCGAGCTGCAATTCACCGTCACGGTAGACCGCAACCTGAGCTCCGGTGTGCCATCGATTCTCCAGATGTCTATGAGCCAGATCTTCAATCGCCCGACATCCACTCGTGGTCAGGCCACGTATTGCCTCAACCATCACTCAAACCAATCAACATTCGTTTGCAAGTTCATCGATCGTGTTGCAATACAATTTTGCCAAAGTTCGCGTTCGTCTCCATATATCGATGGGCCTCCGATACTTCCTCAAGCGGAAACACTCGATCAACAATTGGACTGAGCTTCTCGTTCTGGAATAACGGAAGAATTCGATCAACGAATTTCTGAGTCAACGTAGCCTTTTCTTCGAGTGATCGCGCGCGAAGCACGGTCCCGTGAACTCGCAAACGCTTCCCCATTAATGCTCCGATGTTGACCTCAAGTTTTGCGCCACCCATCGTACCTACGATTACCATTCTCCCTCGGATGCTAAGCGAACGGAGATTCTGCTCCCAATAAGGTGCGCCGATCACGTCAAGAACCACTTGCACACCATCTCCGTCAGTCCGATCAAGCACGACATCTGAAAAATCGCTTTCGTGATAGTTAATACCGACACTCAAACCTAGCTCGGCAGCTCGTTCGAGCTTCTCCGTAGTCCCAGCAGTCCCAAAAATCTGACAACTCTGTGACGAGGCGAGTTGAATCGCTGCTGTGCCCACACCCGACCCAGCAGCATGAACCAATACATTCTCACCCATAGCGAGTTCACACTGAGCAAACAGTGCATCATAGGCAGTAAGAAACACCTCAGGGATTGATGCGGCCTGTTGAAAATCTAATTTGGCTGGGATTGGCATCAGCAGACGCTCATGTACAACAACCTTTGATCCATAACCACCACCGCTCAGAAGTGCCATAACTCGATCACCCGGTTGCCAACCGACTACACGATCGCCAACAGCTTCAACAATTCCAGCCATCTCTAACCCAGGCAGGTCGTCTCGCGTGCCTGGCGGTCCGGGGTATCGCCCCATTCGCTGGAGCAGGTCTGCGCGGTTTAATGCTGTCGCATGAACAGCAACCAAAACATCGTCAGGACCAAATTCCGGATCAGGTATCTCTTCGAGCTGAAACACCTCAGGTCCACCAGGTTCAGTAATTAGCGCCGCCCGCATATTCCCTCCAGAGTGTGTGTCTATCTAATATCATTTGCGGAACAGGTCAATCTCTATCAAAATCCTAGTCAGATTCGAACTCACTATCATCACGACGTGAGCGAAATCCTAGCACTTGGTTCAGTCGACCTATACTTAATGCTCAATACCGAAAGAATGTCAGGTGACCGATGATCGACACCAGCTCAAAATTTGGAGCTACACGACAACTGGCCAGATTCATTGTCGAGAGCAAGGTCCCAACACCGGTTCGGCAAACTGCCCGCCGCTACCTACTTGACTGGTTAGGCTCAGCCATCGCCGGTGGTAACATGCGCCCGCCATCGTTAATTCGCGAGGTCGTCGATAGCCTCGGTGGCCACACACAAGCTACGATCCTCGCATCCGGCAAACAAACCTCTGCCCCACTTGCAGCTTTCGCGAACGCAGCCGCTTCACACGTACTCGAGATGGATGACCTCGATCCCGGATCTATCTACCACCCTGCAGCACCCACAATCTCAGCAGCATTAGCCGTTGCTGAACACCTTAATGCTGATGGTTACGAACTACTCGATGCAATCGCTGTTGGATACGAGGTAGGAATCCGTGTTGGTGAAGCTCTCGGCCCGAGCCATTACCAGCATTGGCATACCACCGGTACGGCAGGCACGTTCGGTGCTGTTGCAGCAGCTGCACGGCTCCATGGCCTCAATACTGATGACACCGTCTATGCACTTGGTAGTGCCGGCACTACTGCTGCCGGTCTTTGGGAATTCCTTACTGACGGTGCGATGTCAAAACAACTACATCCTGCGAAGGCGGCTCACGACGGTATCCTCGCCGCAATACTCGCGAAACATGGAGTCACAGCCGCCACTCGTATCCTCGAAGGACCGAAAGGCGTCCTCGCGGCCATGTCGTCGGAAACTTTTCCCGCACGTTTAAGCGAAGGACTCTCAGCAGAAATGCTGGACTGGCGCATCGCCGGTGTCGCCTTCAAAGTGCACGCAGCATGCCGCCACACGCACTCAGCAGTGGATGCAGCGCTCGAACTGCGCTCAAAAAACGCTGTCACAACAGATCGGATCGACAGTGTCCACGTGCAGATATACGAACAAGCACTCGACCTCCTCGATGGAATGGAACCATCAACACCATACGCGGCAAAATTCTCTCTCCCATTCTGCATTGCCACAGCACTCGAATTCGGTGATCTGGGACCAAATCGATTCACCGACGAAACGATCCAGAATCACTCCACTCTTGCGCTTGCTGATCGTGTTTCGTTCTCCACTGATCCAAATCTCGATGCTGCATATCCCGAGGCTTGGCCAAGCGTTGTCTCGGTACGACTGATCGACGGTATCGAACTGACTGCTCGCGTCGATCACCCAGCAGGTGACATCGAGACAGGCGTGAAAGACAGCGACTTATCAAGTAAATTCGCTCGTATGACCAGCTTTCGGTTTACCGACGCTGCAGAAGATGTTGCAGCACAACTATTGAACGCAACCCAACCAATGACGGCTTCGGAGGTCGTGAAGATTTGCTGTACTGGCAAACAACTAGCCATAACAGCCGACCATTGAAGATGAATCACGTCTCACTTTTCGACATACGTATATATTCTGATCTCAAAAGCGCTTTTTCCTTCAGCGCCTGCCATTAGGTCTGACAGAGTGTTCCATGAATTACACCTCAAGTAGGCGCAACTTACCAGTTATGACAATCGACCTAGATGGAGTTGTCTGTCGCCCGCTGTTCGGCTGGAATGCTGGAATTCACCGCTCATTCCTCGATCCCAATACTGAAGCACCAACCGCGCA
>DKLZ01000047.1:53844-54281 GCA_002455955.1 Dehalococcoidia bacterium UBA6627 | reverse complement strand
GCAGACGGTAGCCATTCTTCTCCTCGCGTTACGTGCGAGATTTTCATGGCTGTGTCATCGACCACGTGCGCCAAGTGGTATGTCGGGAAGAGGTCTGACTTCAAGATAACGAAGTCATCAAGCTCCTTGTTGTTAAATGTGATTTCGCCGCGCAGCAGGTCGGTAAAAGTAGTCGTGCCATCGCGTGGCATCGCAAAACGAATAACGTGTGGTTCACCATCCGCTGCTCTCTGATCGGCTTGATCTTTGGGGTAATCGCGATACCGACCGTCGTAGCGCGGTGGTTCTTTCCTAGCCTGCTGAGCTTCTCGCATTTCCTGCAACTCATTGGCGGTAGCGAAGCAACGGTACGCGTTCCCGTTAGCAATCAATTGATCAGCAGCGGCCTGGTAATTCGATATTCGTTCGGATTGAACATACGGCCCGTAATCACCACC
>DKLZ01000047.1:0-53508 GCA_002455955.1 Dehalococcoidia bacterium UBA6627 | reverse complement strand
ATATCTGGTCCTTCGTCCCAATCAAGATCGAGCCACCGTAGTGAGTCCATGATGCGTTCGACAGCGCCAGAGACGTATCGCGTTTGATCGGTGTCTTCGATCCGCAGGATGAAACTGCCTCCGGTATGGCGTGCATAGAGCCATGTCCAGATTGCTTGTCTGATCATCCCAACGTGCGGATCACCAGTTGGGCTCGGAGCGAGACGAACACGAACAGGATTGTTTGATCGATTCGAAGTTGGAGTGTTCGAAGTCATAATAGTGTTAGTCCACCTCAGCATTGGGTTCGTCAACCAGATAGCGCTGGCTAAGAGTGGTTAATAATTTGTTCATATCGTCTGGGAGCGGAGCCTCGAATTCTCGCCATTCACCAGTAGAAGGAAGCCGCACTCCTAGTACATGTGCATGGAGAGCCTGCCGGTCGATTAATTCTGAAGTTCGCCCATACATCTGATCTCCAATGACTGGGTGTCCAATCGCTGCCAGGTGGACGCGGATCTGGTGTGTACGTCCAGTGTGGATCCTGACAGACAGGAACGCTGCTGCATCATCGAATTGCTCTAGGACTTCGAACTTGCTTCGAGCGTACTGCCCTTCTTCAATAATTGCCCGTTGTCTCGGATTATTTGGATCGGGACCGATTGGTGCTTCGATCACACCTTCTGATGGATCGACAAAACCTTCAACGATAGCGAGGTAACGCTTCAATGTTTCGCGCTCACGCCATTGCTGTTTCAGTGTGTGTTGGGCAGCCTTAGATTTCGCAAAAGCGATTACACCGGAAGTGTCTCGGTCTAATCGATGTACGACACCACCTCGACCGGAATCGTCGATTTCTCGAATTTCGGGATAGCGAGCGCGTATAGCATTGATCAAAGTTACTTCGTGTATCCCAGGGCGCGGATGAACAATGATTCCAGCTGGCTTATTCAGGATTAATGTTTCTTCGTCCTCGAAAATGACCTCTAATGGGACTTCAAGTGACTGCCAGTCAAGATTTGGGACGAGAGGCTCGGTCACACTCACCTCAGAACCTTCTTTGACTGTATAAGCAGGTTTCGTCGTCACTTCACCAGACACACGAACATTTCCGTCTTCGATTAGGTGTCGGACTTGTGAACGGGACAGTTCGGGCATCGCTGCAACGACGGCACGGTCAAGTCTTGCTGAGGTGGTTACGCGGAGACGACGTTCTTCAGTCACTGGTCTGACCCTTCGTCGCATCGCAATGTTCGCTATCTTCTGGTCGGTAAAACAGGTTCAAGAGGAGTATTACCAAGACACCGATCACGATCGAGGAATCAGCGAAATTGAATGATGGGTAGTGAGTAGGATCGATGAAGTCAGTAACTGATCCATAGACGATACGATCAGTGAGATTGCCGACTGCGCCACCGAGTATCAATGCAAATGCGTAGAGTTGCGGGCGTGCATAAGTATCCGAGCGAATGATCACTAATGCGATCAGCAGGATTGCTATGGCCGTCGTTATCATGAGGAATGGTCCGGCACCTTGGAGAATTCCGAATGCTGCACCAGTATTCTGAACATGGCTCAGGCGTAACAACTCAGCGTCAGCAGGCCAAACTTCTCCTACCGCAAGCCATGATCTGATCAAAGCCTTTGTAGATTGATCGATTCCGAAGACAATTGCGGCGACAAAAAACAGGGGTGTAATTCGCCTGATCATACCGGTGTTACGATCCAGGTGTGAAGGTTCGGCTTGTTTTTCCGGTTCCGATTGCATCGGCCCAGCGTAGCTGAAAGTGGCCTTAGACTTATTCGATTGAACTCGATGAAGCGATCATTTCCACAGGACATGTCACTTTGCTCTCGAGGTTGAGTTTGGTGGCTATGTAGCTATAGGTACAGCCTGAGTTTCTAGATCAGTGGATGCACACTGCAATAGGTTAAACGAAGACGCGCGGTCCCAGGTCGCGAGTGTCACCAGAGCGTATTGCTTCCTCCCGGACAGCTACTGCGACGCGTCGGACAACTTCCTCGTTGAAGACGGAGGGTAGGATGTAGTCCTCGTTTAATTGATCGCTTGGGATCACATCCGCAATAGCCTGTGCGGCGACGATCTTCATTTCTTCAGTAATATTGCGAGCAAGCGCATCGAGTGCTCCTCGGAATAGTCCGGGGAAACAGAGGACGTTATTGATTTGGTTCGGATAATCCGACCGTCCAGTTGCAATTACCCGTGCAGCGCCTGCCGGGATACGCTCCGGCATAATCTCGGGTTCGGGATTTGCCAACGCAAATACAATTGCGTCATCAGCCATTCTCGTGACCCATTCAGGTTCGATGAGCCGTGGGCCTGAGAGCCCGAGGAATAAGTCTGCTCCATCGAGAGATTCTTCCACACTGCCGTCGAATCCTTCCGGGTTGGTGTTTTCTGCAAACCATTGTTTTGCGACGTTAAGATTTTCTCTTCCTTCGTAAACAGCACCACTCCGATCGAATCCGATTAAGTTCTTAACCCCGTAATTCATCATGATCTTTGAACAGGCAACGCCTGAGGCTCCTACGCCTAGGACTACGACTTTTAAGTCTTCAGGGCGTTTGTTTACGATTTTCAAACTGTTCATCAAGGCGGCCATAACGACGACAGCGGTTCCATGCTGGTCATCATGGAATACTGGGATATCTAAGTCTTGCAGTCGGTCTTCGATTTCAAAGCAACGTGGTGCTGAAATATCCTCCAGTAAGATGCCGCCAAAGCCAGGAGCGATTGCTCTACAAATGTTCACAATTTCATCGGGATCTGTGGCGTCGAGGCAGATCGGCCAGGCGTCGATGTCTGCAAAAGATTTGAAGAGCATAGACTTGCCCTCCATTACGGGCATTGCTGCCTCAGGTCCAATATCGCCAAGTCCTAATACAGCCGTTCCATCGCTTACCACCGCGATCGTGTTCGGTTTGATTGTCAGTGCCCACACTGCATCAGGGTTGTCGTGGATTGCCATTGAGACACGTCCAACACCAGGGGTGTATACATGCGCTAGTTCGGCGTTTGTTCGGATATGAACTTTGTTCTCGATTGCGATCTTGCCACGACGGTGAAGTTGAAATGTTCGGTCTGATGCCAGTTCGATTTCGACTCCATCAAGAGAAGAGACAGCCGCCGCTACTTGGTGCGCCTGCTCTTCTCCTTCGCAGAGAACGCGAAAGTCTCGAATCATCCGGTCAGCGTGTGCTTCACGGATGTCAATGTCCATGATGACCGCTCCGGCGTCACCCAGAGTTGTTGTAATTAAGCCGAGCATGCCGGCTTCTTGCGTACTTGAGAGCCGTAATAACAGTTGATAGCCAGCCGTCTCGTAACCCTGAGACGGATTGAGATATTCCTCAACGATGTGGCGTTGATGGCGGTCTTGTGAATCTGGCGTTGTCATATCAGGGTCCCCCAATCCTTAACGGAATGATCAACGACTATATCGATGAATACGCTACGGGGGAGGGGTAAGTCTCGCATATTTGTAATGCGTAATGGACGGGATTCTATCTGGCATCTGGTGTGTTAAAGATGGATTCACTTTTGTGTAACAAACGTGAGGTGAATTCTATCTAGTGTTACTAGACTTTTGATTGAATGGATGTTCGATTTGTTAATCGGTACTGCTTGGTACGACCATGAAGGTTTATCGCTTATTCGAGAATGTTCACAACGGGTACAGAAAGATAATCTGTAACTCACTGCTAATAGAATTAACGTCCCATATCAGGCGAAGAGTGATTAGCTTCCCCAGCAGGGGTACGAATAACTTTTACCGCTGATAAGTTCTTTCATCTCCGATGGCATAGAGCATAACCACTGCTATCCTCGGATGTGTTCAGACTTACCCGTTTGAACAGTTCCTTCTGGCCCCCATCGTCTAGTGGCCGAGGACATCACCCTTTCAAGGTGGAAACGGGGGTTCGATTCCCCCTGGGGGCACCAATACGCAGCGTCTTGCCTGTGTCATCCCAATAACGAACTAGAACTAGCGAGTTCGTGCATTATGGAGGCAGGAACGGTGAGAGATCGATGAAAGCAGCGCGCGAGCTCTTCTTTTGATCTGAAGTACATTATCGACTGTCACGCCATTGTTTCGTGCGATTTCTAATCGATCACGCACCCTTGGGCGTATAGTGCCGCTGTCACCAATGCAGTCAAGATGTCGGTATTGCTTGTGGGTTCCGGTAGGAGGATGTGATGGTAGGCCCCTTAGATGGAGTGAATGTATTCGAAGTCTCACAGATTATCGCTGGTCCGGTTTGCGGCCAAAATCTCGCTGACTTAGGAGCTAACGTCGTTAAGGTTGAACCGCCTAGAGGTGATGCAGGAAGAGTACTTGGTGGATTTTTGCCTGGTGAAAGTAAGTTTTTTCATGCGCTCAATCGAGGCAAGCGTAGTTTAGTGATTGATCTCCAACATCTCAGTGGCCAAGAAGTTGTTCATCGAATTATTCCGAATTTCGACGTATTTATTATTAATGCACGTCCAGGTGTTCCCGTACGGCTCGGCGTTGATTATGAAACTTTGAGCGGCATTAGGCCTGATCTCATTTATATGGAAAATACGGGTTATGGCACGGTTGGACCGAATAAAGATCGGTCAGGATCTGATATCGTTGCGCAGGCATATTCAGGGTTGATGGCTGCTGACGGAAAACTGACTGATGATGGTGCGCCTGAGCTGATTACAGCTACGGCCCCCGCCGACTATATTTCAGCCTTCGCGGGTGCGATGGGTATTTGTGCGGCGTTGTACCAACGGAGCCTGACCGGTAAAGGTCAATATGTAGGAACGTCGCTGCTGGCTTCAGCGCTTCAGCTCCAATCTCCTGTGATTTCTCGAATACCTGTTGCAGATGCTGCAGTTCGTGATGCTATGGAACAGGCACTTGCTGATGGTCGCGCGAACGGGGCGAAGTATTCTGAACTGCTTGAACACCGTGGGGATATCTTTAGCCTCCTCGGAGCGGCCTTTCGCCTTTACTATGGCGGTTATCAAACAAAAGACGGTGCGATTATCTTAGGAGCGCTCACTCCTGCTAATCGGAAACAGATGCGTGATGTTCTAGAGATCGAAGATGATCCCACGGAATCCGCAGATTTCAATGCTCTTGATCCGAACAATGACCCGGTTGTTGAAAAAGTCCGTGATCAGATCAAACAAACAATGTCCACTAGAACGTCGGCTGAATGGATGACGGACTTCGATCGTGTTGGTGCGCCTGCCTCCCCAGTTCAATTCCCTGAAGAACTCACGGACGATCCACAAGTGCAAGCATTGGGCCTCATGCGGTCATTCGAACACGAACTCGTAGGAGACGAAAAACTTGTTGGTCCGATTATCGAAATGCCAGGGACAGGAATTGGCAGTCCGCTACCGTCTCCTATTCTTGATCGCCATACCGACGAAGTACTTGAGGAGTGTGGGCTAACGGAAGCAGAGATCGAGTCGTTACGCAATGAAAAGGCAATTGGAATACCGACGGAATAGAGTGAGCTCTCTTATCGGTTTGTGTGTCAACATCACCGTTACTTCGCTAGTGATGATGTGCAGGATGGATAGAAAGTTACCAAGCTTGACGAATATGAAATTAGAGTAACGAACGAGTAATGGTTGGCATTGATTTAGCGAGAGAGCCGATAGCGGAACAATAAGAAGCTCGCCATAATAATGGTGATGTCATTATTGCCCTTCCGCGTCGAATTTTCACAGCGTGCTATTGCTGATCTCCATCGACGCATCGATCAAACCCGTTGGCCAGAGATATCAATTGGTTCAGGTTGGGATACGGGAACTGACGACGCTACGCTTCGCGATCTCGCCCGATATTGGCGCACCGAATATGACTGGAGTGAACAGCAGGAACGACTTAATGAATTAGCACACGTTCGAGGACTGATCGATGGAGAAGAATTGCATAGCGTCCTCTATACCGGGAAAGGAAGCTCTAAACGAGTCCCATTATTACTGATCCACGGTTGGCCGGGCTCTTTCCTCGAATTTATCGACGCGTCTCCTCGTCTGGTTGCAGATACCGGTAGTGGACCTGGGTTCGATGTTGTCATCCCTTCTTTACCCGGATTTGGGTTTTCAGAAGCGCCGAAGTCTCCGGGAATGCATCCGGGGCTGATAGCCGAACGGTTGCATGGTCTGATGAAAGAACTTGGTTACGATCGTTACGGTGTTCAAGGCGGTGACTGGGGTGCGGTGATAGGAACTGCATTGGCGCAGGAACATCCTGAATCAGTCCTAGGACTGCATATAAATTTCATGACGGGTGGAACATTAGTGCCTGGGAGTGATTTAAGTGATGAAGAAGTTGCATATCATGCACGTCTGAAAGAACTCCGTGCCACAGAGACTGGATATAGCAAAATCCAGAGTACTCGACCACAGACACTGGCCTATGCTCTTCAGGATTCTCCGATAGGACTGTTGGCATGGATACTGGAGAAATTCTGGGGATGGTCTGATCATGGTGAAGATCTCTGGAGCACTATTGATCGTGATTGGCTGTTAACGAACGTGATGTTGTATTGGCTGACAGGTTCAGTACTATCAGCGTCCAGAATCTATTACGAGATGCGGCAAATTGGACCTGTAATCGGGAAGAAGCCAGTCACGATTCCTACCGCTTATGCCCGATTTCCCGGAGAACCTTGGAATGCGCCTCGAGCGATCGCGGAACGTCAGTACCGACTAGTACGTATGACCGAACCTGCACGTGGGGGGCACTTTGCAGCACTGGAGCAACCAGAGTTATTTGCCGAAGATGTGTCGACATTCTTTAATACTCTGTCGTCTGAGTAGGAAGAATTGCACCGTAGATCGAGCGGTCCGTACACTCCAATGCGCGCCCTCGTAGCTCAGGGGATAGAGCACTGGCCTCCGGAGCCAGGTGTCGCAGGTTCGAATCCTGCCGAGGGTACCAGCAACGCTATGCCGTTAGGCTTGTGAGCGCAGCGGCGTCCACTATTGAGCTTTTTTGAAGTGGGCTCCCCGTTGTCGCTAACCACGGCTAACATGATGTGAGACGAATGTTCAGATGAAAGCCAAAATACGGGTCGATTTCCATAGCGGAGTCAACGATCTTGAGTAGTAGCCGACAACAGCAGTCACGAGATCAGCAACGGCGCCAGCGACGGCGACGTAGACAACGTGCACGTCAAAATGTAGAACCACCGTCGGCGGGACAAGTTGAATTCACTGGCCCGATGGGCTTTATGCAACGAAACACCACGCCTTTTTTTGTGGGTGGAATAGCAGTTTTAGTGCTTAGCCTGGGAAGTATTATTTTCACTAGCCAACTTGGTTCTACGGATACAGATTTGACAGAAAATATCGATGTGGTGAGTGAAAAGGAAGAACCGAAACCATCTCAAGATTCAGAAGCTTCAGATGATGCGGATATTGTTCGGGTATACGATGCGCCACCGGAGATGACGATCAATGAATATTTGAAATATGAGGCGATTCTCGAACTTCCTAATGGTGACGTGCAAATCGAACTGTTCCCACTCGAGGCGCCACTTTACGTAAACAATTTCGTCTCACTTGCGAGAGATCAATTCTTCGACGGTTTAACATTCCATCGAGTCATTCCAGGATTCGTTGCGCAGACGGGTGATCCAACCGCCGGTGGATTCGGATCGCCTGGCTACAACCTCGACGTAGAAACTAATTCTATTTTGTTCGACGTTGGTTCACTTTCGATGGCTAGAGATGCAAGAGGCGGTGTGAGTGGTTCGCAATTTTTTATCACGCTTGGCCATACGCCTCACCTGGATGAAGGGTTTACTGTGTTTGGGCGTGTTGTCGACGGACTAGAGTTGTTGCACGATTTGACCCCACGCGACCCTGCGGCGGACGATGCTATTACTGGCGATACCATTATCGGTATCGAAATTATCGAAAGCAGATACTGAATTGAGCCCTCGATATGATGCGCCGCCGACGATGGCTATTAATGCTGAGACTTGTTATACGGCAGTTGTCCATCTGGGTTGTGGCGATATCGCAATCGAATTACTTCCACGCGTTGCTCCTGTGGCCGTGAATAACTTTGTCTTTCTAGCGAAGGATGGATTCTATAATGGAACGTCTTTCCACCGAGTGATCCCAGGATTTCTAGCTCAAGCAGGTGATCCCATTGGAAACGGACGCGGGGGTCCTGGCTATCGGATCCTTGACGAGATTTCCGATGAACCGTTCCGACGAGGGACTGTCGGTATGGCTAATGCGGGTCCGAACACGAATGGATCGCAATTTTATATTTTATTGGCGGACGCACCTCAATTGTACGGTCGTTATAGTGCGTTCGGACGAGTGACGAATGGTATGGATGTTGCTGATGTATTAATGGCAAGAAATCCACTGATGGATTCACATCCCGGTGAAAAGATCTTCTCGATCGAAGTAAGTGAACATTAAGCCAGGAAGCGTCCGAGCCCTAGCAGTATTCGTCAATTGGTAACTGCTCATCATTTACGAATCTCAATTGGTTTTTTCAGGTTAAGGAAGATGTTGCTGGTCAGTATCGGCGAAACGTTCAATTGCGATAAGTAGGCCGAACGACGGAGCAAAAAGCGCAAACGCTACCAGTGATGGGATCCACCAACCACCGATTAGCAATAACAGCCCGATCGCAAGTGAAAATGACATGCCTAAGATTGACGTAATTCGGACCACCAGCACATAAGGAGGGATTCCATCTGCCATTTCGTAGTTCCGACCTAACTAAGCGATTGATTCATGACTAACGACTGCTAGCGTCGTGTATCACACCGTCTTTGATTAATGATTCTATCTCTCGGACTGAAAATCCACCTTCGGACAGAATTTCAGATGAATGTTCACCTGGCTCAATAGGTGCGTTACGTCGAACTGATGCGGGTGATTCCGAGAAACTAGCTACCGGACCATGGGTTGCGATTGAACCCCAGACAGGATGCTCGGTCTCGTGAACGTAACCATTGGCGATCGCCTGTGGATCCTTTCGGATCATTTCGAAGTTATGGACTACTGAGCACGGTACATCGGCAGCACGGAGCTGTTCGATCCACGTATCTGAATTGTTTTGAATGACTTGAGCGTCGATTAATTCGACTAACTCACCCATATGTTTCGCCCGTGATTCAGCGTCTGAGAAACGTTCATCGGTGACAAGCTCGGGAAGGTCGAGAGCAGTAGCAAGTTTTGGGAAGTGCCGTGCTTCGAGGAAGCCGAAACCTATCCAACGGCCATCGAGGCACAGCGCCCGATGGCTGAGCACTCCTGATGATCGTCCAGGTGGTTGTAGTTCGTGATCGGTCCAATCTTTAGCTGCATATATACCTTGAAGTGCGATCTGCGATCCGTAGAGGGAAACGTCGACCTTTTGTCCCTCGCCCGTGCGTAAACGATGAACAACCGCACCTAAGAGGGCGTATGCCAACATTGCTCCACCAGTCTGGTCGGCGATTCCTGGCTGCGCCCCCTGTGGGGTATCACCCTCGATGGTCGTGAAGTCCATCAGGCCGCCAGCTGCCTGAGCGATGTTATCGTATCCAGGATCGTGCCCTCTTGGCCCTTTTGGTCCAAACATACTTCCTGATCCGAAGATTAAACTGTGGTTGATTGTCCGCAGGTGTTCGTATCCGATTCCAAGACGATCCATCGTTCCCGGACGGAAGTTTTCAGCGACAATATCGACGTGTTTTACAAGCCTTTCGACGATAGAAAGTCCCTGAGCTTGAGATAGATCTAGGCAAATACTGCGCTTATTACGGTTCAAGGATTCAAAATAAGAAGAATAGCCACCGACGTGTCGCCCGAGTGTGCGTCCTGGATCGCCACCTGGTTGTTCGATCTTCCAAACATCTGCTCCAAGATCGGCAAGTTGCAAAGTTCCAAAAGTTCCTTGCTGGAAACGCGTAAAATCAAGGATTCGAATTCCGTCGAGAGGACCTGGCATCTTTTACCACCTTCGAATGCATCATCGGGAACATTCGTTGAAGATGCTATTTAGTTTACGACTGTTGCACCTGATCAGGGGAATTCCGGTTGATGAGTCATTCTCTGGAAAAGAAATGGTCGGGGCGCGCAGATTCGAACTGCGGGCCTCTGCGTCCCAAACGCAGCGCTCTGCCAGGCTGAGCTACGCCCCGAATGACTCCTGTGGATAAACTGACTACTCTGACGCTACGAGTGGTTTGGCACAGTAGTCAATCTCGCTATTGAAATTGATTTCATGAGTTAGCCTTCTGGCGCGTCATATCTGTGGCAAAAACGAAGTGTTTGTTACTTTCTCTGGCTTGAGAATATTAGTCAACATGATGTGCGACACCGATAATTTCGCGGACATCTTGAATCTCATGCGTTTTGCACCAATCGGTTAACTCTTCTAACACGCGCCAGGGAGCTCGAGGGTCGAGGAAATTAGCTGTTCCTACTTGGACCGCTGTGGCTCCGGCCATCAGGAATTCGATTGCATCTTTGCCGTTGGCGATTCCACCTGAGGCCACGATTGGTAGGGAAGTAACTGACGCAGCTTGCCAAACAAGTCGTAGTGTAATCGGACGTATCGCCGGACCAGAAAGACCTCCGAATCCGTTCGCGATTTCTGCTTGTCGTTTTTCTATGTCGATCGCGAGGGCAGGGATCGTATTTGCTACGGTGATCGCGTGAGCTCCTGCGTTTGTAACTGCTTCGACTACAGGGCGAATGTCGGTGATGCTGGGAGTGAGCTTTACCAGTAGTGGTAGAGACGTATTCCGTATGGCTTCGGAGACTACTTCAGCGGCAGTCTTCGGATCTTGGCCAAATTCGAGGCCGCCAACGTCGACGTTCGGGCACGATACATTAAGTTCGATTGCAGATACGCCATCGACTCCATCTAGGCGTTTGGCCAAAATGCCGTACTCTTCGACAGATTCACCCATCACATTCACGATGGCGGGTACATTCCACCGTGCCCAGGTTGGAGCGATATTGCGCATCAATGCCCCAACACCAATATTCTGAAAGCCTATTGCGTTGATCATTCCTGACGGCGTTTCGATTGTGCGTGGAGTTGAGTTGCCACGACGCGTACGCAGTGTCGTACCTTTTGATACGACAGCTCCGAGTGCATCGATCTCGAAATGCTTAGCGAGTTCGATACCGTTTGAGAATGTCCCCGAACCGGTCATCACCGGGTTTCGAAGCTGCAGCTGCTGCTTGTGATGCGGGGCTAGGTCGACAGCGAGATTCATGCACCCTCGGTACGTGTAAGCCTTCATTCGAGATTGTTAGCCGATCATACGCTTGGAAAGACCGGCGTGAGTTTATTCCATGAGTGTGGGAAAGATGTGTGGAAGGAGCAATCTCCTTCTTGTCAGCTTGATTTCTAGGGGTTGGATTTAGATCTCTAGAGAAAAAAGGCGGCGCAATTGCGCCGCCTTTTTTGTTCTATGCGCGGTTACGGACCTACTCGTCAGAAAGACGGATTTCGGCCGGTTTGGAGAATCGCGATGATGCCCCTCTTGATGTTCGAACTTCATTGCGTAGTGAGTTTGTCTGCTCCCACATCACGCTCTCGTTCGAATTCGAGAATTCCTTTGCGATACCGCAGTGCTTGCAGCTACCCATACTTTCCCGGCCATCGGGCGCTGCAATGATCCAGTGGTGGACACATCCGGATGATTGGTTGAGTACAGGATCGCTAGATGTTGTTGATTGATTGGCAGTATTCGAACTCATTACCGTTTCCTTTTTCGTTATTTTATCCTCAATGTTTCAAAACGCATTACGTGCGTGGGGTTTAATAGATCGTTCGCGTGTTCCTAATCTGTCCTGTTTCAACGTTGCTAAATAGATATGCGCTGCCATTTTCGACATCTGAACGCAACTAGTAAATGTATTATCTGCTATATCGCATTAGGCGTCAATGTTTATTTGCATTAAAGCTATTAAATATCTCTTATTCTATTTCCGCCTCGAAGGACAGAGCCGTATAATTGTCTCGCCGATTTGTGGTTGCTGGGATTCAATCGGCGAGGCGCTTCGCGCACATGGACCAGCAGATTCCGATAAGTTCGGCAAGTGTTGTTACCTATAGAACGCGCGAAGGCTCTTAGAGGTTCCCTCCGAATTTAGAAAACTTTAATTAAGTAACCACGTGTGTAATGTGGTCCGAAGGAGTAGAGGTGGCTGAACAACAGGCCGTCCTGGACGCACTGAGTACTGTCAATGATCCGGAATTACATCGGAATATCGTATCGCTGAATATGGTGCGTGATCTGAAAATCGAAGGAAATACCGTCTCCTTTGAATTGGTGCTGACAACGCCTGCGTGCCCTTTGAAGGATGAAATTGATCAGGACGTGCGATCTGCGCTAGATGGTATTGAAGGCATTGATAACGTCGAGATCGATTGGGGAGCCGAAGTTAGAGGCTCTGTTGGCAGTGAGGATGGTCCAGCTACCATTGACGGTGTTAAGAATGTGATTGCCGTGGCTTCGAATAAGGGCGGTGTCGGAAAATCAACTGTATCGACTAACCTTGCTGTTGCACTTGCGACGTTGGGTGCCAGTGTTGGACTCCTTGATGCCGATATCACAGGACCGAATTTACCGACCATGCTAGGAATTGAAGGCGGTATTCTCGCTGACGGAGACGAGGGGCTTCATACGGTCGAAACGTATGGCCTCAAAGCTGTTTCGATCGGTTTCGTATTGCCGAAAGGATCCCCGGTAGTCTGGCGAGGTCCGATGATTGGTTCTGGGGTACGTCAACTGATGCGTGATGTCGACTGGGGAGAACTCGACTATCTGATCATCGACCTACCCCCAGGTACATCTGACGCATCGATGACGATGGCGCAGGATGCATTGATTTCGGGAGCAGTGATTGTGTCGACGCCGCAACGAGTTGCGGTTGAAGATGCACAGAAAGCGGTCGGCATGTTCGATCGGCTAGGAGTACCAATTTTTGGTGTCGTAGAGAATATGTCAGGAGACATCTTCGGGCATGGAGGAGCGCGTATGGCTGCTGACGAGCTCGGTATAGAATTTTTAGGTGAACTACCTCTCGATGCTGCGATCAGGGAGGGCGGTGATATCGGTCAACCAATTGTTGCAACAGCGCCTAATTCTGACGTAGGACGTTCATTTATTAAACTCGCAGAACAAGTTGCGGCCCGGTGTTCGGTGCTTCAATTTGCAGGTGAGGCGGCAGTCGCGTGACCTGGTCTAGCATTTTAAATTCTTTACTTTCTTCTCCGAATGATGAGGGAGGTAGCAGTAATTCGAATAAAGAACGTGCTCCTCGATCATCATCGATTATCGCGGGCCGTCGTTCTGGACGTCGTGCTAGTACAGAGTCAAGCTCCGATGAAGTGAACGCGGGGTCGAACGAAAAAACGAAGACTCCAACAAGGCGCCGGCGCCGAACTGTAAGTGCAAGTGGTAAGTCACAAGATGAAATGACTCAAGCAGAGACGAAAGCCTCGAAACCAACGCGGAAACGATCGGTTAAAACGACTGCAAAAGAAGCCAACTCGAATGATTCATTGAATGCTGAGATAAGTGATAAGAAGCCTGTGGTTAAGCCTCAACGGCGTCGCGTGCGAAGTACCGAAAATGTATCTGAAACGAATGTCGACACTGCTGACCTCTCAGCAGATTCTGCGATTGATTCAGATCCTGTAGCGTCATCATCGACGTTAGTAAGAAAAGGTCGGGTGAAAGCCGCCGGAGATATTGATGCATTGAATGAGCGAATTACAGATCAAAATAATATTCTGAATGAATTGCGCGCTGGACTGTTAGCACTGGGGCAGCAACTCGATCGTACTGCACAAAAACCCCGATTGGGTGTGTTTGTCGACGTTCCCAACCTGATGTACGGCCAAGAATCTGACGAGAAACCTATAAATATGGGTAAGCTTCTCGATCTTCTCAGGAGTGGTCGTGATATTGTCCGAGCAACAGCTTATTCACCGATCTCTGATAACCCTGCTGAGCCTCTCGAAGGACAAAAATTTGTTGCGCCGTTTGTTCCTTATGAATACCGGATAGTGACTAAACCACTGAAACGGTTCGCAGATGGATCAATTAAGGGGAACTTCGACGTCGAGATGGCTATCGATATGTTGACAATGGCTGATCGGCTCGATGTGATCGCTATTGTTTCTGGCGACGCTGATTTCGCACGCGCAGTAGAAGTTGTGCAGACGCGTGGAGTCAGAGTTGAAGTTGTTGCTTTCGCGGGGAGTTCCTCGCTCGAAATGCGGTCACTTGCAGATCAATACATCGAGCTAGGATCAGTAATCGACCAAGTTACCTAGGTTGCGTTTGATCTCAGTGATCGCAGAACGCTAATCCGAACCGTTCAATTCCCATCGTGCCGGGAATCGTCCGCGGAAAATTGTTCTTTGTCATATATGTTTTCAATTTCCCATGAGGACCGCTGTGAGCTTGAGCTACCGAGGAGTGATTCACCGGAAGCGATCGCTACTATGTATGAACCAACGGTAAGGCCAAAGCTGGCACCGAGAATCCATCCGAGGATTGTCGGTTGAATGTTGAGGACGAAGATTCCTACAGTGATACCGAGGCCTGTACTTCCATAGACGAACAAATAGTGAAATCGAAAATATTGTCGCAATCGGGGCCGCCTTAGGAATAAATCTCTTTTAGGTCGAATTGCGGACCATCGGTGCAGATCAATCGCACCCCACCCTTTTTGGGGAACACTGCGCATGAATAGCAGATGCCGAAGCCGCAAGCCATGCGACCTTCGAGCAAGCCTTGGAGTGACTTCCCAGATCCTGCTTGTTTCGTTACTTGATATAGCGCTTCGAACATTGGATCCGGTCCACAGGCGAATACTTGATCGGACCAGGGGAGCAATCGTTTGAAAGGGCCAGTTACGAGCCCTTTTTCACCGAGTGAACCGTCTTCTGTTGTCACTACGATTTCGATTTCCGGGGGTAGTAGCTGAGAAGGAAATATCTGTTCCTTACTGCGGCCACCGAGTACTAACGTTACGTTTCGATCATCTGCAATGAGCTCCTCTGCCAGCCAAATCAACGGCGCACAACCAATCCCACCACCGACGAGGAGCATTTGGTTAACTCGAGGGCGCACTTCAAACCCATGACCTAGCGGTCCCACGAAGCTGATTTGATCACCGATATTTCGCTGTGCCAGCCAGTGCGTCCCGCGTCCAACAACATCGAATAAAAGTCCGAATTCAGGCCCGTTGATTCCCTCACGAAGACGGTGGATCGACAACGCACGACCCAGAAGTGGGTCGTGTCCGTCGCCGATGTATGTCATGAGGAATTCACCTGGTCGACAGTTGTTGAGTACCTGAGGTTGGTCGAGCCAAAGGATGTGAGTATTACCGTATAGAAGCGAACTGTCGGTGACTGACGATGTGAACCGCTCCATTCGTGACGCTCCGTTACTAGTAAACTCGATTGTGCCCTTGCTCATGCTGACCTGTTAGTAAGATATCGCCGACAGCCTCCAGGTCGTCAATGATGTGCGTTGATCCAGCTTTAGATAATTCATCGACAGTTCGAGATCCAGTGATGCCTATCCGATAGTGCAGAAGCGCTTCGCGTCCGGCCTGCATATCGAATTCCGTGTCCCCGACGATTGCAGATCGTTGTGGCGGAACTCGGAATGCGCCGAGGGCATGCAGAACGCCATCTGGCCATGGTTTAGGACGAGCTGCACTATCACGTCCCACGACCACGTTGAAATATTTTTCCCATCCTTGGATTTTCACCATTAACTTACCGCCGTGTTCGCTCTTGTTAGTAACGACAGCCAGCGGTATCCCAGCGTCATGCAGCCGTTCGAGAAGTTTCTCAGCACTAGCAAAAGGCTGAGTTGTTTGAATCATGTCATCGTAGTAGACCGTTAGGTATCGCTCATAAATCTGATTCGCAGTCGATTCTGCTACCCCGGTGAGTTTGGTTACTACGGACTCCATCGGGGCACCAATGAGCGGCATGATCGCATCTGTAGATACAAGGTATCCAAATTCTGCGAGAGTTTCTTTCATTGCTCCCGCGATACTCGGCATGGAGTCAACAAGAGTACCGTCGAGATCGAAGAGAGCAGCAAGTGGAGACGGTTGTTCGCTCACAATTAATGGCCGGTTCTCCTTGAGGGGTGGTCTCGATATTGCTGCAAAGGTTGGATTTGATATTCAGTTGGGGCAGATAAGGCGGTAACAGCAGCATTCGCTGTGTCTAGCGATGTGAAGCAGGGGATTCTTTGCTCGGTCGCAGCACGACGAATATGAAACCCATCGCGCAATGGATCGTTGCGATCTCCTTCCAACGTGTTTATCACCGCACCTACAGTACCGTTTCGTATTACATCGACAACATTTGGGTGCCCTGCGAGTAACTTAGTGACTGGAGTTACAGGAATATCTAACCCACTAATGAGGGCCGCTGTTCCTTCAGTGGCGAAAAGAGGACATCCCGCTCTATGCAACAATTTGACGAGTGGAATAGCCTCAGTCTTGGTGTGATTTGAAAGGGATAGCAGGAATGGTGTCTGTGGTGCGACAACTAAGTCTGATGCGATTAGCGCTTTAGATAGAGCAGCTGCAAATTCATAATCAACGCCCATCACCTCTCCTGTAGATTTCATCTCAGGGCCCAGATGCGTGTCGACACCGATGAGTTTTGACATTGAGAAGACCGGGGCCTTCACGGCGATCAGGCTACCTGCAGGCCACAGCCCGCCTTCGTAACCTTGGTCGTGAAGTGATTTTCCGAGACCGACATTAACCGCAAGTCGTACCAGAGGTACTCCCGTCACTTTCGATATGAAGGGAACGGTCCGAGAGGAACGAGGGTTCACTTCGATGACAAAAACGCCAGGGCCATCTGGTTGAGCTTCTGGTGCGATGACAAACTGGACATTCATCAGTCCTCGGACTTCGAGCCCGAGTGCCATCTTCGTCGTGTATGCGATTATTGCTGCCTGCTGGTCGTCGGTGAGGTTCTGAGGTGGATAAACGGCCATCGAATCTCCGGAATGGACGCCAGCGCGTTCGATATGTTCCATGATCCCAGGTATTAAGACGTCCTTACCGTCGCATATAGCGTCGACTTCAAATTCACCGCCGCTCAGATATTTGTCGATTAGGATGACGCCACTGTGTTCTTCGAGTGCTGCCTGGAAGTAGCGGACTAGCTCATTGGCATTCTGGACGATAGCCATTGCACGTCCACCGAGGACGTAAGAAGGACGGACTAGGACTGGATATCCGATTGCGTCGGCACTTGTCAGTGCGTCCTCTAAAGTTTCGACACCTGCACCAGGTGGTTGTGGAACTTCAAGTTCAGAGAGCATGGCTTCAAATCGACCACGGTTCTCCGCTATATCGATGGCGTCGGCTGATGATCCAGCAATAGGTAGAGCAGCATTTGCGAGCACACTTGCCATGTTTACCGCAGTCTGACCACCGAATTGCACAACTGAATGGGGAGCTTCTCCATCAACCCCCGCTTCATTTTCGAGCAGATCGCGGACTGCTTCTTCATCGAGTGGTTCAAAATAAAGACGGTCAGATGTATCGAAGTCGGTCGATACAGTTTCGGGGTTGGAATTTGCTAAGATTGCCCCTACACCCGCTTCCTGTAATGCCCAAGCAGCCTGAACCGAACAGTAGTCAAATTCGATACCTTGACCTATACGTATGGGCCCAGAACCGATAACAAGCATTTTTTCGCCAGACGTGGGTGGCGCTTCATTTTCTTCGTCGTATGTTGCGTAGAAATAGGGAGTCACTGCATCGAATTCTGCAGCACAAGTATCGACCATCTTGTATGCAGGATGGATATCCCATTCATCTCTTAACGAACGAACCTGCGCGGGTAATCGATCGGCAAGTGTGGCGATTTGGCCATCGCCGAAACCAAGACGCTTCGCATCACGCATCAGTTGTGGAGTGAGTTCTTCGGCGAGCATCCGTCTTTCCATTTCGACCATTCGCCCAATTCTTTCAATGAACCAAGGGTCGACACCGCTATCTCTAGAGATCTGGTCTAAGGGGATCCGTCGTCGAATCGCGGCGAAGAGTGCCCAGAGGCGCTCGTCCGTTGCCTCTAAGGGTGGTCTATCACCCCAGTCGGGATGCTCCCAGAGCATCGAGCGATTACCAAATTCTAGAGACCGGATAGCCTTGCCTAGAGCTGCTTCAAAGGTTCGATCGATAGCCATTACCTCGCCCGTTGCCTTCATTTGCGTGCCTAAGGAGCGGTCACCGATCTGAAACTTGTCGAACGGCCAGCGTGGAATCTTCACAACGCAATAGTCGAGTGCAGGCTCGAACGCAGCTGTGGTTCGTTCTGTAACACTGTTTGCGATCTCATGGAGATATCTTCCAACAGCGATTTTTGCTGCAACGCGTGCAATGGGGTAACCAGTGGCCTTAGACGCAAGGGCAGAAGATCGCGAGACTCGCGGGTTTACTTCAATCACATGGTAAGGAGGATCAGTGGCGTTATCAGATGCGTCCCACGGAACGATATCCGGACGCGGCGCTAGGGCGAATTGGACATTGCATCCACCTTCTATACCGAGGGCGCGGATGATCTTCAGTGCGCTGTTCCGCAGCATTTGGTAATCGCGATCAGAGAGGCTCTGCGAAGGAGCCACGACGATCGAGTCTCCTGTGTGGACGCCCATCGGATCGAGGTTCTCCATGTTGCAGATAGTGATGCAAGTATCGTTGGCATCGCGCATCACCTCGTATTCAAGTTCTTTCCACCCAAGAAGCGATTCTTCTACGAGTACTTGTGTAATAGGAGAAGCATCGAGGCCATTTCGAACGATCTGCTCGTAATCATCATCTGTATATGCGATGCCGCCACCGGTGCCACCTAAGGTATAGGCCGGTCTAATAACGAGAGGTAGGCCGATCTCCGATCGTGCAGCGATCGCATCATTCCATGATTCAACAATTGCACTTTTCGGGGTCGGTTCCCCAATTTCCATGAGCAAATTGCGAAACAATTCGCGGTCTTCTGCAAGTTTGATCGTTTCTACTGAGGATCCAAGAAGTTGAACCTCATGACGTTCGAGTACACCGGCCTCCGCGAGTTCTCGTGCAAGGTTTAGGCCAGTTTGTCCTCCCAGCGTTGGAAGTAGTGCGTCCGGCTGTTCACGTTCGATAATTCGTTCAATGACCGGAACTGTGAGCGGTTCGATGTATATGACATCGGCAACGCCGTCGTCAGTCATAATTGTCGCGGGGTTCGAATTAACGAGGATCGAACGGATACCTTCCTCGCGCATGGCTTTACACGCTTGCGTTCCCGCGTAATCAAACTCCGCTGCTTGACCGATGACTATTGGTCCGCTTCCAATAATCAGGACCGATTTGGGAGTCGGAGGTCGGTCGAGGTGTTTTGTAGGTGAAGTTGCAGTAGTCAGTTGTGGTACCCCTTGCGGTGGTTTGCTCCAAGGAGCGGAATCTCTGCAACGACATCGATTGGGCTGTAATGATCGTGTGGTTGAATTGGAAGCCGGGCCAATTTCATATTCGGAGGGATAAATTCGCCAAGATCAATATCCCGATACTCCGATAAATTATCGAGTAACTCTTTTCGGTTGCCATGTCCGGTAGTGAACCCTATCGGTAATCGAGGAATAAACATGTCCTCGTCGGAGATAACTGCTGAGTCCTCATTTGCCTTTTGCGCGATGAATGGAACTCCGAGTCTAATTTGACGACGCAATGAACGATAGTTACCACTGTCATCCACGCCAAGGTAAATTTCACCATCTTCGGAAATTGAAAGGCCAGTGATACGGATCGAAAATGGTTCAACTCGCCGAATTCGCGGAGCAGCATTCACATAAAATGACTCAACTTGAGACCAAAGCACATCAGTTGGTCGTAAAAACCCCACGTCGATATAGGTGATGTGGATCCATTCGATAGGTGGGGTCGAGACTTGCTCCATCGCGTTCAGAGACTGCATGAGGTCGTTTAACGCATCCAATTCGGACCGGAATTCTTGTCCGATAGGCTGTAAGAATTGAATGGGGACTTTCCAACCGCTCGAATGTTCTTCCCACCAATTCCAATAATCAGGAGGCGGATCCGAAACGTTGCCAAACGCAGCCCAATCACGTCCCCTCGATTCTCGATAAGTTTCGGTTAAGTCATTCATAGTTATTCTTTGGCCTCGCGGTAACAGATGCTATGCGTCTCCTCGGACAGTGGCCATGAATCGGTCAAATAAGAATTCTGTGTCGTTAGGCCCTGGAGAGGCCTCAGAGTGATATTGGATCGTAAATACTGGTTCTTTTGAATGCTGCAGTCCTTCTACTGTGCCGTCATTTAGATGAATCTGAGAGACAGTAACGTCACTATCAAGGTGATCGTCGATGGCGAATCCATGATTTTGAGAAGTAACGAAAACTCGTCCCGTAATTTCATCTCGGATTGGGTGATTCGCACCACGGTGTCCAAACTTTAATTTATATACGCCGGCACCAAATACTCGTCCGACCACCTGATGCCCTAGGCAAATACCCATGATGGGAGTTTGGCCGATCAGTTCTCTGGCAGTGTCGACAACGTTATCAAGGAGTGTTGGATCACCCGGACCTGGAGAAATCAAAACACCTGCGGGTTTCAAAGCCATGATTTCTTCAGCGTGAGTGTCGTGTGGTACTGCGGTGATCCTGCAGCCACGCTGGTGGAGGAGCCGCATGATGTTGCGCTTTACTCCGAGATCTAAGACAACGACGTGGATCTGGTCTCCACTTGGAGCTGGGTTGTCGGCGTTGAACTGGTATCGATTGGGTGTAGAAACGTTGCTGACATAGTCTTGCCCTTCGTAGTTTGGTTCATTTTGAAGGCGCGTAAGAGCTTCGTCTACGGTCTCATCATGGGTGATCGTTCCCATGATCACCCCCCGTGATCGGAGGTGACGTGTGAGAGCTCGAGTATCTATTTCAGCTATACCGGGGATCTGATGGTGCTCAAGGTAGTGGTTTAGTGTCGATGAGCTTTGCCAGTGCGATGGCAGATCGGTGAGCTCACGAACGACGAAACCACGTACTTGGAGGTGATTACTCTCTGCAGAGCGTGCACTCGTTCCATAGTTGCCTTGGATCGGATATGTCATGGTCAATATTTGTCCGCGGTAGGAAGGGTCAGTGAGCGCTTCCTGATATCCGGTCATCGATGTCGTGAAGACTACTTCACCTGTCGTACGTGCTGCCTTGCCGATGGAGACTCCATCGAAGTAACGACCGTCCGCAAGAACGAGACGTGCAGGCGGGCGGTTGGTGAACAATGAAGGTGTGTCATCAGTCGTCATGATTGGCTTAGCATCCCTCGATCATAATGCTGTCAAAGATTTGTTTTTATAGGCGAGTTGGCCATCGAAAATGGTCGCGATGACCTGCCCCGTCAAAGTTTCGCCTGCGAGCGGTGTATTTCGCCCGAGGGAAGAAAAATTCTCAGGGTCGACTGTCCATTCAACGGCCGGATCAATTACGAGAAGATCTCCAACTCCACCTGGTGTTAATGAGCCCAAGCCCTCGAGGCCAGGTTGACGGTCTAATGCCCATGCACGAACGGGCCCGATCGTGAAGCGCTCGATCAGTGTAGCTAAGTCCACTTGTTGCCTTTCGACGAGACGCATACTCAGTCCGAAAGCTGTTTCGAGCCCACTTATCCCTGGAATGGCAAGATCAAATTCGATGTCTTTCTCCATAGAGCTCACCGGAGTGTGATCAGTTGTAATTGCGTCGACAACGCCATCTCTCAATGCTTTGGCGATTTCAGTAATGTCGGACTCCTCGCGTAACGGTGGAAACACTTTTGCACTGGAGTCGTACTGAATCTGCTCATATGAAGATTCTGCAAAAGCTACACGCTCATGTGTGAGTGTTAGGTGATGTGGTGTTGCTGAAGCTGTGATGTGTACACCCCGCTCGCGCGCCGCTCGGATGAGTGCGACAGATCCTGCTGTTGAAACGTCGCAGACGTGCAGGTGTGCGCCAGTGAGCTCCGCGAGAGCGATATCGCGTGCCACCATTGTTGCTTCGCCGCTAGCTGGGCGGCCCCGGAGCCCTAGACGGGTAGCGACCCAACCTTCATGCATTTGCCCTCCAGCAACGAGAGCGGGGTCCTCCGGATGCTGGGCGATGGGTAGTCCGAAACGAGTGGAATACTGCATTGCGTGACGCATTAAATTCGGATCGGCAACGGCTTGACCATCGTCTGTAAGCGCAACTACCCCCGCACCGGCCAACTCACCAGCCGGTGCTAGTAATTCACCAGCTCGATTCGCGCTGATGCAACCTAGAGGCAACACACGGATTGCAGCCGAAGCTTCAGCTTCTCGAAGTACAGATTCGACAGCGGCACGACTGTCAATGGGTGGGTCAGTGCCAGGCATAGCGCATATAGTCGTAAAGCCACCTCGTGCCGCTGCTTTCGTACCGCTTGCGATAGTTTCCTGATGCTCAGCTCCTGGCTCACGAAGATGGACTTGTAGATCAACGAACCCGGGGGTGACGATGAGGCCTGTAGCGTCTATACGATCTGCTTCGACTACCATCTCGCCTTCATTCGGTCCGACTCGGGCGACACGACCATCAACGATGACCACATCAGCGATGCCGTCCCGACTAAGTGCAGGATCGATTACACGTCCGTTATGGATGGCCACCGTACTCACGTTGATAATTCCGTAACTTCTTCTGGTTCGATCCGTCCAGATAGGAGGTATAAAAGTGCCATCCTGACGGCGACACCGTTTGTTACCTGATCCTCGATGATTGAATGCGAACCTCCTGCAACATCAGCAGCAATCTCAATGCCCTCGTTTTTTGGACCAGGGTGCATCAGGAGGTGGTCGGGTTTTGCACGTGCTAGACGCTCTGCTGTTACCTGGTAGTGGGTGGCGTATTCGTGCAAGGAAGGGAGTAGACCACCTTCCTGCCGTTCACTTTGTAATCGAAGTGCCATCACAACATCGGCATCTTCGATCGCTTGATCGATATTAGTTTCTATTGTCACTGGCGGGAGTGCATTTTCAGCATGGGACGGACGATCACTGACGCGCATTCCAAGAGCGAGGAGCGTCGGTGGGCCACAAACAACAACATGTGCACCCATTGTTGTGAGTCCCCACAAGTCTGAGCGTGCTACACGAGAATGAGCTATGTCACCAACCATTACGATCTTTTTGCCGGCGATATCTCCAATAGAGCGATGCATGGTGTAAAGATCCAGGAGGGCTTGAGTTGGGTGTGCATGTGCTCCATCGCCTGCATTGATGATGGACGCATCTGTGTGTTGAGCAGCGAGGTAAGGTGCGCCTGCCATTGGATGCCGCATTACTACAGCATCGGATCGCATGGCGCGGAGTGTGCGTACGGTATCAATCAGAGATTCGCCCTTGACCACCGACGAGGTGTTTGTGCTCACACTGATTATGTCAGCTCCGAGCACCTTCCCTGCTAACTCGAAAGAGACACGAGTTCTTGTTGATGGCTCATAGAAGAGATTGACGATGGTGTATCCACGCAGAGCAGGTACGCGTGGAATCCTACGGTCGAGAATCTCCCTCATACGATCAGCGAGAGTGAGGACAACCTCAATGTCAGGGCGCCTGCAATTATCAAGATCGAGCATGTCGTGATGCGGCCAGCGACCTGAAGGAAGATGAGAAGATGTGGTTCCTTCTTCAGGAATCGCGTGGATATCAAGATTTGCTTTAGCAGTCATGCGTCGTTTCCTCTGTCGGTAACAATCACTGCATCACGGCCGTCGTCCTCTACTAAGAGGACACGAACGTCATCTTCACGAGCTGTAGGAATGTTTTTACCGACGATGTCAGCACGGATCGGGAGTTCGCGATGGCCACGGTCCACTAAGACAGCAAGGCGTATGTGTTTCGGGCGTCCGTAGTCGTTGATAGCGTCAAGTGCAGCTCGAATCGTCCGTCCAGTGAACAGTACATCATCGATGAGTATGACCGCGTGGCCCTCGAGTTCGGGTAAAACCGTAGGAAGAGGAGTACCTCTTAACCCGCGGCGGTCGAAGTCATCTCGATGCATGGTCACGTCTAGTGATCCGACGGTAGGCGTGTTCTCAAACTTTTCTATTTCGGAGGCGATTCGCCGAGCGATTGTTACTCCACGCCGTTGGATGCCAACGAGTACTAGATTCTCTATGCCTGAGTTACCTTCAACGATCTCGTGCGCAAGTCGGGTTACGGTGCGCCTTATCCCGACCTCGTCTAGCAATGGTTCTACGTTATCGGCAGTAGTTTCGCTACTACCGGAGTCCCCCATAATGTTTAAGTTGTTCGGATTGGCTAGAGGATTAGTCATAAAAAACCCTCCGCTGTGGGAGGGAAGGATCAACCATGTAGCGCGCGGTGGTCATAGTTAGATACACGTGCTCAATACTCATAGTGCTTCTTTCCAGCCTCGCAGGACCGGGTTAAAGGAGCGGTTACTGATCGAAAACCACAATATCAGTGGATCTTATTCGAATCAAAGATCACGTTGATTTCACATTGCAGCCGCCGGCCTGCTCCGCCCGCGTTGCCTTTAACGATCTAGTGCGCAAGTCGGCTAATAGTTGACCGTATTCCAGCTTTAGGAATGCCGGTGGTAAGGCGATTGAGAACAAGATAAGACACAGTTATTTAAGCGTGCTGGTCTCTACACATATGAAATGACGAACTTGGAATGACTGTGAAGAAGAGCGCACTTTTAGTCCTGATCGTCGAGCTGTTCTTTTAAAAAGCGCTCTAGTTCGTTAACCATTGATTCAGCGTCAGGAAGTTCATCTTGGGCGTCGATTTGCTCAAGCGAATCCGTCGAGAGTTGCTCTTCAATACTCTTTGCGAGAGCTGACGCTTCAGGGTTTTGTTCGAGATCGGCTGCTACTTGCGCATCGAAGCGTGCTGCAAACACTTCGAGATCGTGCAACGAGAGATCGAGAGTGAAAGCGGAGTTTAGACGTTGAAGGATGGCAAGAGCACCTTTCGGATTAGGCGAGCGCTGGATGTAAAAAGGAACATTTGCCCAAACTGACGCTGTTTCTATGCCAGCTGCACGTAATTCATTAGTTAATACTCCCACGATGCCAGTCGGCCCCTGGTAAGAAGGCGTTTCGGCATCAGTGAATCCAAGTTCTTTAGCTAATTCTGGATCTGTTGCAGAGCCTCCAACGCGAACCGCATTCGTATGACTGACTTCCGCGAGCAATCCACCAAGTGTGATAAACGTGGCTACTTCGTAAGTTTTACAAATATCAACAATGTTCGCTACAAATCGTCGCCAGTTTATATGAGGTTCGATGCCGCTCAGTAAGATGATGTCACGTCTACTCCCATCAAGTTGGTGAGCGGCAAATTCATTTGTAGGCCATGTCAATTTACGCTCACCTTTCTCGAGGCGAACTTTAGGACGTGCTTGAGAGAAATCATAAAACTCTTCAGGGTCGATATCGGCAAATCGCTCAGCACGCCAGCGACGACGAATGAAGCGAATGGCGCTAGTAGCTACCTCTCCGGCATCGTTCCACCCGGCAAATCCGGCAATCACAAGCGGGTGTTCTAATTCAGGTTGCGAGTGAAAGCGTAAGTCAGACATGTCGACAGCATATGAAAGGTTTAATGTGCGCGGCGAATTGTTGCGACAAAAGATTCTTTCTCATACAGCGTTCCGTTCCCGATATAACCTAATTTCGGAGCGTTTGTGCGGATAAGATTTGAAAAACTTCTAAAAATGATATGGGAAACGAGAGTAATCGACGGGCCTCTTTTCAAGAAAGGCTTCTCGCCCTTCTTGTGCTTCGTCAGTGGCATAACCAAGTCGCGTTGCCTCACCCGCGAATATTTGTTGCCCCACTAATCCATCATCGATCAAATTGAAGGCGAATTTCAGCATCCGCTGCGCGGTAGGGCTTTTCGAATTGATCGTTAATGCCCAGTCGAGTGCTATCGATTCCAATTCTTGATGAGGGACTGATTTGTTGATTGCTCCCCATTGTTCTGCTTCGTCAGCTGTGTAATCCTGCCCGAGAAAGAAGATTTCACGAGCTCGCTTTTGTCCAACTTGACGCGCTAGATACGCACTACCGAAGCCAGCATCAAAACTCGCTACGTCGGCGTCAGTTTGCTTGAAAACTGCGTGCTCTTTTGAAGCGAGCGTTAGGTCGCACGCGACGTGCAAGCTATGCCCTCCTCCTGCCGCCCAACCAGGCACAACAGCAATGACAACTTTCGGCATAAAGCGGATCAAACGCTGTACCTCAAGGATGTGTAGTCGGCCGACCTTTGCAGGGTCGATTGCTTCTGCTGTTTCTCCTTCGGCGTACTTGTAGCCGTCCTTGCCGCGTATGCGTTGATCGCCACCAGAGCAAAAAGCCCATCCGCCATCGCGACTTGATGGTCCGTTACCGGTGAGCAGGACTGTTCCGATCTCGGTAGATTGTCGCGCGTGATCGAGTGCGACATAAAGCTCGTCTACCGTGTGAGGGCGGAAAGC
Organism: Dehalococcoidia bacterium UBA6627; assembly: GCA_002455955.1. Taxonomy (GTDB): domain Bacteria; phylum Chloroflexota; class Dehalococcoidia; order UBA2979; family UBA2979; genus UBA6627. The sequence continues at coordinate 26,982 of DKLZ01000047.1, read as the reverse complement.
ATTACGTACCTCAGGACGGTTAAAGGCGACGCGAACGGTCCCTTGGTCGATAGCACGATGGTAAGTGATGTCGGTAAAACTAAAGTTTTCGATTTCACGCCAGCGCTCGGGATCGAAGATCTCAGAAATCATCGTGTCCTCCTCGGATAGCACGTTGTGTCTATGGCATTCTGCAGATGAACTGACGTGCGCGATACTAAGTATGACGGACTAAAGGTGATCACTCGAGGGGGTTTCGATGGAGTTATATGAGGTCATGCGGACGACGTTTGCCGCGCGGCAATTCAGCGATGATCCAGTTCCAGACGCGATTCTTCATCAAATTTTAGACAATGCACGCTTCGCCTCATCAGGAGGAAATAGGCAAGGTGGCCATGTGATTGTAATCCGTGATGAGGATAGCAAGCGGGCAATTAGCATGCTTGGAGCGCCTGCTGCAAAGCGCTACGCGGCCCAACGTGCTAATGGTGAAAACCCGTGGAATCCCTTATCTCCAGCTCGAGTAAGTGAAGAGACGATTTTTGAAACTGCGCCGCCGGCGATCCTGACGGAAACTCTTGCTCTTGCACCTGTTCTTTTGATTGTTTGTATTGATCTCGAAGTGGTTGCTGCGACTGATCAAGATCTTGAGCGGGTAGGGCTAGTTAGTGGTGGCTCTATTTACCCTTTGGCTTGGAATATTCTCCTCGCTGCACGGAATGAAGGTTACGGAGGGACTCTAACTACGTTGCCAATTGCGCAGGAGCACAAATTGCAAGAATTATTAGAGATTCCCGAGCACGTAGCAGTTGCAGCCGTGATTCCTTTCGGGAAGCCAACTCGTCAGTTGACCAAGTTGAAGCGCCGTACAGTCGACGAGTTTACTCATCTCGAGCGATGGCATGGAGGGCCGCTAGTCGTCTAAGTTTTTGCTTCATGCACATCGCCAAATCGTGAATCATCGCCGATCGGCGAGCATGTCGCGGCTAAGATGTAAATGTCCGAGGTGCTCACCAATATGCCTAATCGCTGAAACAATCGCCGAACGTCGAGATACTTCTCGGGTAGGAGCAGCTCCGAATAGTGATTGTTCGGGCACGGTCAACTCATCAAAAATCACTGGGTCGATCTTGTTCATAGTGGAATCGATATCGTCTGCGAGAGCTCGTAGTGCGTTTGCTAATTCTTCAGATGGCATGTCGGCAGTTGCGAATTCTTCTGGGCGATCGCGTTCAACATCAAGGCCGCAACCAACCCCTAGGACGTAGGCACGAATAGCACCTGCAACGTGTGCTGCTAGTTGTGCAGGGCTACTAACGCCATCAGCCAAATGAACGTCTAACTCAGCACTGGGTAATTCTTCGATAGTTTCTGCGATTGCTGAGAGTGCTTCCCTTAGCAAATGTGCATAGACGGTAGGTTCGTCTGCAGTTGGTAGCATTGCCATACTCCTTGCGAGTTTCGTTGCTCAGCATTTTGCCTCATCTGACCGTCACCATCGAATGGATCGCTTCTTCGTAATCATGATAGACGGGAGTATCCTTCAGAGCTGTAAATCACATTGTTGATCGGACGGCACGAGTAAATCCATTAACACGACATTCCATCAGCTGAAGAGTTTGTTCAATATCGAGTGCATGGAAGGCGCAAGTTATGAGTGCAACTAAAATAGCAGTCATCGCCGGTGACGGAATTGGCAAAGAGGTGGTCCCAGAAGGTCTACGAGTCCTTGATGCTGTGGCTACAAAATTTGATATAGATCTCACATTCGATCATTTCGATTTCGCTTCATGGGAATATTACGAGCAACACCAACAAATGCTCCCCACTAATTGGAAGGAGCAGATAGGTGAGCACGACGCGATCTTTTTTGGTGCAGTCGGATGGCCCGACAAGATTCCAGATCACATCTCACTCTGGGGTTCATTGCTCCAATTTCGACGAGAGTTCGACCAGTACATCAATCTGCGGCCGGCACGCTTGATGCCAGGTGTTATTGCTCCGGTAGTGCGACCGGACGGTAGTCCACGCGAAGCTGGTGAGATCGATATGTATATCGTTCGAGAGAACACTGAAGGTGAGTATTCGAGCATCGGTGGCCGGATTTTTTCAGGCACCGATCGTGAATTGGTTATGCAGGAAACTGTCATGTCTCGCATCGGTGTGGACCGCGTGTTGGAGTACGCGTTCGAATTAGCACAGGCTCGATCCAGTCAACATTTAACCAGTGCCACTAAATCTAATGGTATAGCTATTACAATGCCTTACTGGGATGAACGCGTTGCGGCGATGGCAGCCAACTATCCAGATGTAAAGGTCGACCAATTCCACATTGACATCCTTGCAGCGCACTTCGTCCAGCGCCCCGACTTCTTTGACGTAGTAGTTGCTAGCAACTTGTTCGGTGACATTCTCAGCGATCTCGGACCTGCTTGCACCGGAACCATTGGGCTTGCTCCAAGTGCGAATCTCAATCCTCCGCTGAAATTTCCATCACTGTTTGAACCAGTGCATGGGTCAGCACCTGATATAGCGGGTAAGAATATTGCAAACCCTATTGGCCAGATTTGGTGCGGTGCGATGATGTTGGAGTTTTTAGGTCATCGAAAAGTACATGACACAATACTTCGTGCTATTGAAACGGTGCTAGATCCAATAAATGGTGCCCCTCGAACCCCTGACCTTGGTGGAAATGCTTCAACATCGGAACTTGGAGCTGCGATTGTTGAAGCCTTGTAACGACAACTAGATCGGTACCGGTGGATTTACCTTGAATAAAAAACTGTCATTGATCTCGAAGTGGTTGCTGCGACTGATCAAGATCTTGAGCGGGTTTCGTTAGTTCCCGCTTGCGTTATCGATCAAGAGTCATAATTCGAGCTGGTACAGATTTGTCACCCGTTGACAGTTGGTGCCTCGGTTGTATGGAATTCACCCTTCCTTAGTACGTTACGCAGGTCAACGCTTATGAGCGCTGTAACGAGGAAGATCCCAATCCATACAAGTGCCGGTACCACTAGAAGAGGACGAACACCAATTTCATCGGCAAGAACTCCGAAGCCGAGATTGATAAGTGCCATATGGCCGGCTGCCATCATTGTGTAGATGGCCATTACGCGCCCTCTTAGGGAGTCAGGCACAATCTCTTGTACCAGCACCTGAGAGATCGCCATATATGTGGCCTGCGTAGCACCCGCTAGTATGGCACCGATTACGACGATCGTTACCGAATCGAACAGACCCATGAGTAGCATTGCGATGCCACTACCAATTCCGACGACGTTCAGGGAAGCTCCTTGCAAGATTCGATTGCGTACGACCGAAATCGCTAGAGTCCCGATAATGGCACCGGTCCCAATGCCCATCATAATCAGGCTAAAAGTCATGTCACCGCCACCGATATCAGTGGTTAATCTCGGCAGCAGCGAGTTGAACGCCATCGTGAACGAGCAGTGAAAGATGATCAACGCGATAACTAATCTGATCCGACGATCTGCCCATGTATAAACGAAGCCGTAGCGTACATCTGTCATGACGCTTGCCACACCAGACGAGCCGGCAAAGGGTTCGGCTCGATGTTGGATCCTTGATATCAGTAGGACTGCCACGGTCAGAATCGCCGCCGATAATAGGAAAACTGCTCCTGCGCCAAGAGTTGCAAGGAGGATTCCGCCAAACAGGGGACCGGCAAATCGCGAACCGTGGACCGGCATACCACCTAAGGCGACAGCGTTCATCAGATGTTCGCGCGGTACTAGATTAGCGAGCAACGATCGTTGCGCTGGCATTGCCGCAGCCTGCGCCCATCCTTGTACGACAGCTATCGCTATCACATGCCAGACTTCGACTACGTTAGCTAATGTAATTGCGGCGAGTGCGGTTGAACAAATCACAGACAAGATCAATGCGTTAATAGCCAGTCGTCGCCGGTCGATCCGGTCAGCGATCGCTCCGGCAAACGGTCCGACAATCACAAACTGTGCCGCACCTGCACAATAAACGGCACCAACCGCAAGCGAACTGTCGGTAAGCTCGAATACAAGCCAACTTTGCCCCAAGACGAGAGCCCATCTAGATGCAGATGCAAAGAAGAAACTAGTGAAAAGTCTCCGATAGTCCGCTGATTGGAAAGCAGGTAGGTTTCGTAAGATGAAAGATGTGTCGAACATTTTCGAGATTAGTTGGCTCCCCGACGTGGACTCGAACCACGAACCTACCGGTTAACAGCCGGTCGCTCTACCAATTGAGCTATCGGGGATCAGACTCAAGTCAGTCTGGCACGAGTAATCAGCTGCGACAATGGATTCCTTGTTAACGAATGCAGCAGTTACGGTATGGATGCCAGGCTGGGATTCGAACCCAGACTTAGGGATTCAAAGTCCCCTGTGCTACCTTTACACCACCCGGCAATACTTTTGATGCTACAACCCGCATCGGTACAGTGGCACCAAATGCTGCTTCGCTAATTTGAGCTTCGAATTCTCGTCGGCAAAATTTCTAGCAATCTCAAGCTGGTGGCACTCGCTCTCCACTCCTCGACCATTTTGATATGAGCAGGATCTTCCATATCCCAATAACGGTGCGCTAGCCGCTCAGCGAGGTCAAAGGCATTTCGTTCTGTGATTTCCACTCGCCCTTCAATGAGTACCCATTGTTCGGGCGCTCCACTTGGATTAGCAACGAGCAATGAAACTTGTGAGTCCGTTGCCATTCGCTCCATCTTTGGAGAATTGGCACTGGTAAAAAAGCATGCGCGGGAACCATCCCATTCAAACCAAATTGGCACAGAGAAGGGTGGCCCTTCTTCAGTGTTTGTCGAAAGAACTGCAATTTTTGTGTCTCCGAGAAAATTCTCACGGGTCTTTTTATCCATTGCTGTCATTATTGCTCCGATCTCACCCTCTTCTTATATAGTCAGTCTTACGCTGTGTCTCTATTGAATTACGGTGGGCGCAGTAGCATCGCGTATTCTCTCCCTGCAGCAGGATGATGGGTCTCATTCTAAGAGAGGCAGGACAATGAGTTTATCGAAACTGTTGGTGGCGAACCGTGGTGAAATAGCGATGCGCATCATCCGCGCTGCTGCCGACCTAGGAATCCCGACTGTGGTGACATTCTCCGAAGATGATGCGAATTCTCTTGCTGTGAGAAAGGCAGATGATGCGTACCAGCTTAGTGGTACAGGTGCGCCAGCTTATTTGAATGTCGAAGGAATAATTACTGCTGCTATTGAGCAGGGATGTGATGCTGTACATCCTGGTTACGGATTCCTTTCAGAGAATGCGACATTGGCCTCCGCATGTGCAGAAGCTGGATTGACCTTTGTCGGTCCTACTGCGGAAACACTCGACGTGTTTGGCGATAAATCACGTGCACGTGCGTTGGCTGAACACGCCGGAGTTCCTGTGCTCTCTGGAAGCACTAGTTCAGTCAATCTTGAAGAAGCAGAATCGTTTTTTACGAGCCTGGCAACCGCTAGCAATGGGAAAGATTCAAATGCCGGTCCCGCGATGTTAATTAAGGCAATTAGCGGTGGTGGCGGTCGCGGAATGCGCCTTGTGACTGATGCGAAAGACGTTGCTTCTGCGTACCAGCGTGCCAGCTCAGAAGCTGCTGCGGCGTTCGGTGATGGCAGAGTTTATGTTGAACGTCTTATCCCGCGTGCACGCCATATTGAAATTCAAGTAATTGGCGACTCTACAGGATCGTTGAGTCACCTCGGAGAACGTGAATGCAGTGTGCAACGACGCCATCAAAAACTATTAGAAATTGCTCCCAGTCCGTACCTGTCAGACTCGCAACGGGAAGCGATCGCAGCTGCAGCGATCAAGATAGCTAAAGCTGCGAACTATCAAAGCCTCGGTACTGTGGAGTTTCTCGTAGACGATTCTTCCGATGGTGATTTCGCTTTCATTGAGGCGAACGCTCGATTGCAAGTTGAACATACGGTTACTGAAGAGGTGACAGGGATCGATTTAGTACAAGCCCAATTGCGTTTGGCTGGTGGCGAAACTCTTGCTGATCTTGGCCTGGAGCAATTTGAGATTCCGAGACCACGCGGCTTTGCGATTCAGGCTCGCGTCAATACCGAACGGATTAACACCGATGGGCAAATAATCCCGACTGGCGGCACGCTGGATACATTCGAAGCACCGTCAGGTCCGGGAGTTCGCATTGATAGTTATGGATATCATGGATACGCAACGAACCCTAATTTTGATTCTTTAATTGCTAAAGTGATCGGCCATTCCACATCCGATAATTTTCAAGACGTTATCCGACGAACGACTCGAGCACTGGAAGAATTCGAAATCGATGGCGTCGAAACGAACATACCGTTCCTCCTGAATGTGCTAAGACACGAAGACTTCCACAAAGGCCATGTTCATACGCGATGGATTGATGAGAAAGTCAGCGCGCTCGCAATACATCCCGAAAGGACAGGGCAACCTGACGGTGAATCTACCAGTCAGGCCGGTGCTTCCCTAGATGCGCGTGACCCACTGGCATCTCTGGAATATTTCCGTTCAGGCGAAGCGACACGCACGGAAAGAGAAACGCAAATTGCGGTCATCGGGCCGCCAAACACGATCCCTATCACTGCCCCCCTGCAAGGCACAGTGATTGAAATTAATATTTCAGAGGGAGATGCGGTGCGGAAAGGACAGCAACTGTTCGTTATGAGCGCATTGAAAATGGAGCACCTTGTTTACGCACCGCAAGGTGGAGTAATTCGACAGGTGACCGTATCGACCGGAACCGTTGTGTATGAAGACCATCCGTTGGCGTTCATCGAAGAAATGGATGTCGGCAGCGAGATCACGGAATCCTCGCCTGAAGTAGATTTGGATTACATCCGTCCTGATCTACAAGCGCTCTTTGACCGTCGTAAATTTCTACTGGATGAAAATCGACCGGCGGCTGTCGAGCGACGGCATAGTCGAAATCGCAAAACCGTACGCGAGAACATTTCACAACTGATCGATTCCGACACGTGGGTTGAGTACGGCGGATTAGTCATTGCCCGCCAACGCCGCAAGAGACCTCTTGATGAATTGATCTGGAAAACACCCGCCGATGGTTTAGTCATGGGGATCGGCAGTGTGAATGGTGATCTATTTGACGAAGAACGTGCTCGAACCGTTTTTATTTCATATGACGACACTGTGTTCGCTGGAACACAGGGTGGGCACGGTCATATGAAAACAGATCGCATGCTGGAGCTCGCGAACGAGATGTCACTTCCGGTCATTTTTCATGCCGAAGGAGCTGGAGGGCGATCTGGAGATAGTGATGGAGATCCAGCACGTGGTTTCGGTGGAACTGGTGCTACGTGGGCACGACTTGCTGAACTGAGTGGCAAAGTGCCGATTATCGGAGTGACCGCAGGATGGTGTTACGCAGGTAATGCCGCAATTCTTGGCTGTACTGACATCATCATTGCGACAGAGGATGCCTTGATTGCAATGGGCGGTCCTGCCGTGATCGAAGGTAGCGGCATGGGAGCGTTTTTACCGGAAGAAGTCGGAGCAATGTCCGATCTAGCCCCAGCCGGGTCCGTTGACATCGTTGTTAAGGATCACAGTGAAGCGATCGACACCAGTAAGAAGCTACTCTCTTACTTCCAAGGCAGAGTTGATGATTGGGAAATGCACGATCAGAGGAAATTGCGTCACATAATCCCTGAAAATCGAATGAGGAGTTTTAACGTCCGTGAAGTGATCGAGATTCTCGCAGATAAAGACTCCGTAATTGAGCTTCGTCCTGAATTTGGTATCGGGATGATCACGGCATTCGTCCGTATCGAAGGGCGTCCTTTCGGTCTCACATGTAACAATAACGAGTACATCGGTGGCGCAATTGATAGTGATGGATCCGATAAAGTGGCTCGGTTCTGGCAACTCTGTGACGCCTGGAACATTCCGATCATTTCGTTAGTTGATACACCCGGCATGATGGTGGGACCAGACGTAGAGAAGAGTGGTCTGATCCGACACTGTGCCAGGCTCTTTGTAACTGGCGCTAATCTGGAGACTCCACGTTTCGCCGTAATTTTGAGGAAGGGTTACGCACTTGGCTCGATGGCACAGCTAACAGGTAGCAGCCGTGCTCCGCTGTTCACTGTAGCTTGGCCGACCGGTGAGCATGGGGGCATGAATCAAGAAGCTAGCGTTCAGTTGTCTAACCGTGACCGGTTAGCAGCAATCGATGATATCGAAGAACGTGCAAGTGAGTATGAACGCCTCTTAGCCGAGGCCTACGAACGCGGAGGATCGATAAACGTGGCATCTACATTTGAAATCGATGATGTTATCGATCCTGCCGAAACTCGTTACTGGATCATTCAAGGTTTGAAATCTACTCCGGCACCTGATCCAATTCGACGAGGGCGTAACCGATTCCTCGACACTTGGTAGCTTTTGTGTCGTTCGTTCGAAAAAACATCTTGTTCACTCGTTCGCAGCGAACGAGTGAACAAGAGTCTACAATCAGTGGGCACCATGATCGGAGAGCAATCAATGTTAAACCCTATGCACACACGGCTTTGCGATGAGTACGGATGTGAAGTACCAATATGTGCGTTTGCGCACACCAAAGATGTAATCGTCGCCGTCACAAATGCTGGTGGCATTGGCATTCTCGGAGGCGTTGGGCGGACTCCTGATGAACTACGATCGGATGTCCGGTGGATCAAGGAACGTGTTGGTGACAAACCGTTCGGAGTTGATCTGCTCGTGCCTGCTTCGTTTGTCGAGGGGAACCGCGAAGATCTCGAAGAATTAATTCCTCAAGGTCATCGAGACTTCCTTGAAGGGCTTCGGAAAGAGAACGGAATCAGTGAAGGGAAACCACGCCACGACGGTGGTACTGGATCTCCAAATTTACTTCGTGATGCACGTGAATTACTCGAAGTAGTCTTTGAAGAGCGTGTCCCAATCTTCGCTTCCGGCCTTGGAAGTCCAGCTTTCATTATCGAAGAGGCTCATGCAGTCGGCACGCGAGTATGGGGTCTTGTTGGATTGCCGCGACAAGCGCGTCGGCAGGTCGAAGCTGGGGTAGATGTAGTCATTGCACAAGGCTATGACTCTGGTGGCCATAGCGGGACGGTTGGAACCTTTACCCTCGTTCCTGAGGTCGTTGAGATAGCAGAAGGAACAGACACCCTCGTGTTAGCAGCAGGTGGAGTTTCGAATGGGAAGCACCTTGCTGGATCACTGGCTATGGGCGCGGATGGAATCTGGACAGGTACTATTTGGCTCGCCACTCATGAATCGGAAACTGAGATGTTTCTCAAGCAACGAATAATTGAAGCAAAAGTCGAGGACGCAGTGCAGTCGCGGGCCATGTCCGGTAAGCCGATTCGGCAGCTGCGCTCGAACTGGTCGGATGCATGGAAACAGCCAGATTCCCCTGAACCGTTACAGATGCCTTTGCAAGGTATGCTAGTGGATCAGACTCTTGCAGGTATTCGTGAAGCACGTCTTGAAGACTGGATGACCACACCAGCTGGTCAGGCTGTCGTAGGGATTCACGAGATCAAACCAGCTGCTGAGGTTGTGTACAGTTTAGTGGAAGAAGCGATGGAACAGTTTGATCGCGTGAGTGGCGAGGCTGCCAGTAGCCACTGATTGCGATGACTTCAGGCTCATTTAGAAATGAGTACAAAGATGACTCTAAAATTTGGCGTCCTTTTTTCGCTACGTAATCCTTCTCAATGGCAGAAGCCATGGCCTCAGGTATATCAAGAAACTCTGGAGCAGATCGTCATCGCTGAAGAGTTAGGGTTCGATAGCGTCTGGATATCGGAACATCATGGTGCTGATGATGGCTATTGTCCGTCGGTGCTTCCGGTCGCAGCAGCAGCAGCTGATCGAACCTCAAAAATCACAATAGGCACAAGATTGATGCTGCTGCCGCTTCATCATCCAGTACGGATCGCTGAAGACGCAGCAGTTATAGACATAATGTCAGAAGGCCGTTTCGTTCTCGGAATCGCAGTTGGATATCGACCGCAGGAATATCCAGCGTTTGGGGTCAATCGTCGCTATCGACCCTCACTCATTGAGGAAGGTATCGAAATTATCCGTCGAGGTTGGAATGAACACGAGTTCGACTTCACCGGTAAGCGATACCAACTTCAGGGGGTACGGGTGGAACCGAAACCATTCCAAGATGGCGGCCCCCCAATCTGGATTGGAGCAACGCGTGACACAGCGTTGGAGCGAGTTGCCCGGTTGGCTGACGGATTCCATATGGTCGGCGGATCAAATGTCTACGAAGCATTTAGAGCGGCGATGTTGCGAAACAATCGTGACCCTAAATCGATCCCTGTGTACGACAGTCGTGACTTTTGGCTAGGAGAAGATGATGCGAGCGCCTGGGAGGAATCACGTGAACATCTCTACCATTCGTACTTGCATTACGCCCAATGGGCTTCTGAAGCAGCAATAGCAGACGGCCGGAAACCATATGCTCAGCCGGCATCTACCCCAGAAGAAATGCGTGACGGTTCGGAGATATTTGTAGGTGGTCCAGAGCGGATTGTTGATCTCTTTAAACAACGACTGAAAGAGGTTCCACTCGATGGCACCATTATTCGTATGCCACCGGGCATAGATCATAAACGTGCTGTTCAATTGCTGCAGCGAGTTAAGGAATACCTTTTTCCCGAGTTTTCTCTATAAGAGTGGAAAGATACTTAGCCTAGAGTTGACCGGATATATCTTTCAGCTGCTACGGCTGCTGTTGCACCATCGCCTGCACAGCTGGCGAGAAGCCGTACCGATCCAGCTCGCAGGTCACCAGCAACGAAAAGACCAGGTTGTTCCGTAGCCATCATGATATCTACTTGAGCATGACCAGCTGTATCAAGAGGTATAAGACCTTCTAACAGCGAAGTATTGGCGTTTAGGCCAACGTAAATGAAAAGGCCGCTCACCTTGAGATGTGCAGTTTCGCCATTTTCACGATGAATAACGGAAACACCTTCCAATTGTGCAGTTCCGTGCAGTTCGGTCAGAGTTGTGTTGCAGTGGATTGTTACGTTTTCTAGTGCTCTCACCGCGTTGACCGTGGTTGCGGCGCCATCAAGCTCACCACGTGTTACAAGTGTGATTGACCGCACAACAGGTGCCAAAACGAGCACTTCATCGAGGCCAGAATCACCACCGCCTACGACCATGATGTCTTGATCACGGAAAAATTCTGCATCGCATGTTGCGCAATAGGAGATCCCGGATCCGTGAAGTTCTTCTTCACCATCAAGTCCGAGTTTCGCGAGTTCGGATCCAGTTGCGACGATGACAGCGTAGGCAGTGACTACACCTGTGTTGGTGATGAGCTGCCAGTGTTCACCGTCGAATGTAAGGCCGTCGATTTCCCCATAGTCGATTTTTACTCCGGCATCGAGGGCTTGTTCCAACGCTGCAGGTCCGAGCTCATAACCAGCGATACCAGTGGGAAGCCCAGGATAATTATCGACACGATCGATGTTGATCAACTGTCCACCAGGACCCATCCTGTCGAACAATTTTACATTGAGACCTGCACGAGCAGCTATCAGTCCAGCCGTTAATCCGGTAAAGCCACCACCGATAATGGCGAGCTCGAATTCGGGAGTTTCAGTCACTATCCGATCCGTTATTCGGGGGTAGCTGAGTTGCCGAGTAAAATTGCCGATGCTTGCTGGTAAACATCCTCTGCTCGCTCGCGTAACCCATCTAGGCTGCAACTTCCAATCGGATGATCGACGAAGGCAACCGTATAGTCAGGAATACCGAGAGTTGACGCAGTCGCTTGGCTGGTCGGTGTAAAAGGATGTGTACAGATTACCAGCGCGGGCTTACCGAGCTGCTCGAATGAAATGCCATCGTGCACACTGCACGTTGAGCAACTTCCTCAGTCACCGACTGCCGTCACCATAAAGTCAACGTCGGCAGCAATTTGTTGGAGGAGTTCTGCTGGTGCAGGTCGCGACGCATTGCCCTTATTCTCTTCGAGAAGAACACGACAATTATTGCGTTGCTCGAAGAGAGACCCTACTTCTCGTAACAATATGTCGGCATTCACCTTACCGTTTGTTAGTAGGCCAATCGTGCAGTTCTCCAAGCTCGGTAGCCGTTGAGCTTCCGAGGTATCACGGGCCTTCATGTCGTCGATTGTTGGGTCATATAACTGCAATGCCATCTTCGCCTCCGGGTCAATCTTTTGAAATCGGCTTGATTATTTCAGTCTGCATGACTGAGCCGCGCATTCGACTCCATGATGGCAAGAAGGCTGAATGCCCACCTGCTTCCCCACCTGCAACCGTTACCAGAATATCGTCTGGGCTTAATCCACGATGGAATTGTTCTTCCTTTGCTTTACCACCTTTGCCGACTTTACGCAGTTCTTCAATAGGGCGTTGTGCATGAGCAAAGAGGAATTCTTGAACTTGTAGCTTCGTGCGGCCGTTTTGCGCCACAATACTGGCATGCTCAGGAGAAAGTACGACGACAGACTGTCCGTGAGTTAACGAACCAAGACTCGCCATCGAATCAGCAATTGTCATTAGTACACCATCTCCCTCTGAGGAGTAATGGTTTTCAATATTATGGAATGCACTGGCTGCATAGACAGTCACGCAAGAGCTACCACTCGGGAATCCGGATTCCTCTACTAACGACGCCCATGGATTGGCCTGGCTGTTTTCGGCTATGCAGAGGCTGTACTTGCCGGGATTGCCTTGCGTTGATCGATCGGTTACACCGGGAACCATTTTGAACACGTTCAGATGAACGAGACGAATTGCACGGCCGATCGTCGCATTTGGTCGGTTTCCGGAACCGAAAGTATTCACACCTGAGTTCATGCCAATCGCATCAACGATTGGCCCACTAACGATAACCAACGGAGCGGCTCCACCTGTACTGGCTGTCGAACCGTGATAGTTGTATTCCCTGTGACTCATAGCGCGGAGCGCTGCTGCGACAATCGGAAAGTATTCAGGTAGGCACCCAGCCATCACAGAATTTACAGCGGCCGAATGAGCGGAGCAGTGTCTTCCTGTTGTCGTATGCGTAGCAAGAATCGATTCAGGGTCCTCACCACTTGCTTCAAGCATTTCGTCGACTAGAGCGGTCGTGGGTGGAACGACTGGTAAACCATCAGTCCAACCTTGTTGATAGCAATACGCGATTGCAGACATTTCGTCATCCAACTCCAATGGTTGGTTACGTGCCTCTCGTGTTGTAGTCATAAATCGTGCTCCGCCTGCAGAGGTCAACTTGTCAGGGATGATAACTGTAATTTGCTCATTACAGTTCAAAAGCCGTTGCGATTCTTGCACGTTACCAAACGATCGAAATTTTCGAGTGGACTTTCGGATTCATGAAGAGTAAATCCACAGGAGGAGTTACTTTACGTTCCGAAATCTCACGGAGTGATTGCAGATTAAGGAGTTGGGGATGGTAAAGGTAATTTTGCAGGTTTACCCCATGATCCGTGCAGAAGATGAAAATGAGCGGAAGATGCTTCGGCCGATCGGGAGGAATGTTGAGCGTTATCAAGAGGCTATCGATGGGCTTCACGATATCGTTATGGCAGCTGACGATCTGGGCGTCTGGGGTGTCGCACCTATCGAGCATCATTTTCATTCAGAAGGTTATGAATTAGGCCCGGCACCGGGAATCATGGACGCTTATTGGGCGGCAATCACAAAAAAGATACGTGTCGGGCAACTCGGTTACGTAATGACTACGCAAAACCCGATCCGCGTAGCTGAAGAAGTCGCTGTCATTGATCATCTTTCGAAAGGTCGGTGTTTCGTTGGATTCGCTCGTGGCTATCAGGATCGCTGGACAAATGTGATTGGTCAGCATTTCGGAACAGTGGCGACTCAATCGGATGGAGGTTCGGCAGATCTCGCGAACCGAGAGATGTTTCAAGAGCATGTCGAAATGGTGATTGAGTCTTGGACTCAAGAGACCATCGAACGTAAGTCGAAAGCATGGCAGATCCCCTACCCATACGATGACGGTATCGATTGGTGGATGAGTGATACAACTAAACGTCTAGGCGCGCCTAACGAGCTCGATGAGCATGGAAAAGTCCGCCGTGTCTCGGTAGTGCCGGCCCCTTATACGAAACCTCATCCTCCGATCTTTGTTGCAACAACCGGAAGCGCGCAATCAATCGAATTTGCCGCTCGCAATGGATTTATCCCAATCTACTTCTCAGGAGTGGAACAAGCAGAAGAACATGGCTCCGTTTATCAGCAAGCCGCGAATGAGGCGGGGCACAATTTCGCCTTAGGGCAGAATCAGGCAACGGCGCGATGGCTGCAGATCGGTGAAACTCGTGAGCATGCTCGTGTGGCACTGCGGAAATACGACGCTGAAATCCAACGGAATTTTTATCACCAACTGGCATTGGCGCGCCCTGGGGCTAATCCAGCCAAAATGTTGGCAGTGGATGCATCTTTAGAAGAATTTGCGCAGCAACTCGAAGGGCTCGAAACTCACGCATGGGGTTCGGTCGAAGATGTCAGAGAGAAGCTTGTACGTCAGTGGGAGCTTCTTCCGGCAGAGTACATCTCATTGATCGTGCATTATGCGCAACAACCTAAGGAAAGCGTCATTCGTAATCTGGAAGTGTTTATGAGCGAGGTCAAACCAGCATTGGATGCCTTGACCTCATATGCAGAGTGACTCCTGGCCTCTCTATCTGACGCTCATTAACGGCAAATTATTTTTGTCGCGAAATCCGAGTTGGAATTGTGGAATCGACCACGCGAACATGGCGAAGGATCTGATATGACCTGGCAACCTGAAATCGACGAAATAGAACGGCGACGCAATCTGGCTCATCGGATGGGTGGCGACGATCGAGTCCGACAGCAACATGAACATGGGAAACTTACTGTTCGTGAACGGATTGATGAATTAGTCGATGACGGTAGCTTTCGGGAGCGAGGGGTATTAGCCGGAATCGGTAGTTACGAAGACGGACAACTGACCGATTTCCGTTCAGATGCCCTTGTGGTTGGATTGGCAAAACTCGACGGTCGTTCGGTGGTAGTGAAGGGTTCGGACTACACGGTTCGACCGACGAGTGGAGGCAAGGGTGTTAATTCCGGTACTCCAACTCAGGGCGCTCTAGGCAACAAAGGACGTCAAGCCGACGAAATGGCACTTGGGATGAAGATGCCCCTGATCAGACTGATTGATGGTTTTGGCGCTGATATCCGCCAGATCGCTAGTAGTGGCAGAACGTACCTCCCACAAAATAAAACATGGGCTACGTTGATCGAAATGATGAACCAAGTCCCAGTGGTCTCTGCTGCACTTGGCTCTGTCGCCGGGTTGCCTGCTGCTGAAATCGCCGGCGCCCACTTTGCCGTGATGATCAAAGAGAACTCTCAGGTATTCGCGGCTGGTCCGCCAGTCGTGTCGCGAGCATTGGGTGACAACATCCATAAGGAAGAATTAGGGGGCTACCGAGTACATGCGCGTGGGAGTGGGCTGGTCGACAACGAAGCTGAAGACGAAGCTGATGCATTTCGAATCATCCGGACCTTTTTGTCATATCTGCCAAGTAATGTATTCACATTGCCGCCAACTCAGGTCACAAATGATTCAGCAGGACGGCGAGAAGAAGAACTACTCTCAATCATTCCCCGTGAGCGAAATCAACCGTATGACACACGAAAACTTGTCGAGTTGATAGTCGATCGTGGATCAAGTTTCGAAATTGGTCGTTATTACGGTGGTTCGCAAGTCACGATGTTCGCTCGTATCAGTGGTCGACCGGTTGGGATATTGTCGAACGATCCGTTGGTCCATGGTGGCGCAATGGATGCCGATGCAGCACAAAAATTGGAGAAATTTGTCAATTTATGTGACACATTTCATCTTCCGATCGTGAATTTCGTGGATCAACCTGGGTTCATGATTGGGCGTTCTGCTGAAGCATCAGGGACATTGAAACAAGGATTGCGCGGGCTTGCTGCAGTATATTCGGCGACGATTCCATGGGCGTCTGTCGTAGTTCGACGAGTTTATGGAGTTGCAGGGGGCGGTCAACAAAATCACGAACGATTCAATTTTCGGGTCGCATGGCCATCGGGTGAGTGGGGGTCATTACCTATCGAAGGTGGGGTTCAGGCAGCATACCGTCGTGAAATTGAGGAAAGTGACGATCCTGATGAGGCACGTCGGCAAGTCGAAGAACGTTTCGTTGCGATGCGTTCACCGTTTGCTGCCGCAGAAGCCTACGAAATCGAAGACATTATCGATCCACGAGACACACGAGCGATGTTGAGCGAATGGATTGATCATGCCTATGAGCAGCTCGTACCTATGCTGGGTCGAAAACAACGTTGGCTGGCCGCTTTGTAGGTAAACGGTGAAACATGAATTACGTTGAGCTCACGAACCAGAATTCACGGACGGGCGAACTCTTACTACGAGTAAGGTTCCGATTATTGATGTAATCATGATGAATGAGAAACCCCATTGATAGGCTTCATACGCGGTTGATGGGCCAGTGGGCTCACCGATAATCGCGAACATGATGGCTAAGCCTAAGGCTCCACCGCACTGCCGAGCAGTCTGCGTGACGCCGCCCGCGAGGCTGAAATATTGAGGCTTCACTTCGGAGACGCCGGCCGCAGCTAAAACTCCCAAAGTAAGCCCCATCCCACAAGCGCTTAGTACCATACCCGGCAAGAATCCAACGAAGTAATTGGGTTGTTCATTGAGCATCATCAGCCACCACAGCATTCCCAAGGCGCATATGACGGTTCCCGGTCCTGCGACGAGTCGATGTCCGTAACGATCGGCTAATGGCCCCGCCACCATTGATGCAATCGTGACAAATGCGGCACCGAATGCGGTAGAAAGACCTGCTAACCCGGTTGAATATTTCCAGACGTCTGTAAGAAAAAGTACGAGAGATAGCATCAATGCGTACATGCCAAACGTGAATATGAAGAGCGCAAACGACGCACGTCGGAAAGAAGTAACTTTCACTAACCCGCTCGGAAGGATCGGCTCCTGATGTCCATTGTTGCGATAAATGAATAGCGAAACACAAGCAAGCCCGATTAAGACCGAGATCATAACTTCCAGCGAAACCCAGCCCCAATCACGCCCTTGGACGATCGCGAGCACGAATAGTCCTGTGGACATGGAAAGTAGCACTCCACCAATGACATCCGGTCGAGTAGAAGTGTTTTTCATCGTTTCCACGAATACACGCCCACTCAAAATCAATGCGACAAGACCAAGGGGCAGGTTAATAAAGAAAGCCCATCGCCAGTTCGATAATTCGATAATTCCAGCTCCTATAGCGGGTCCAAAGGCATTAGCCGATGCAAAGCATGCGCCCCAGAGAGTGACTGCAGTTGCGCGCCGACCAGTTGGCCAAGAAGCGATCACAAGTCCCATTGAGGCAGGTGTAATCAAGGCCGCACCTACACCCTGAAGACCTCTCATTGAGACCAAAGAGACAACCGTTGGAGAAATAGCGACTCCGATAGACGCTATAACGAACACGATCAGGCCAAGAGACATTACGCGGAGTCGACCCATTCGGTCGGCTAGGCGGCCAGTTACGACTAATAGGGCTGCGTATACAAGTACGTAGGAATTGAGCACCCATGACAATTGAGCATTTGTCACACCAGGAAAATCTTCTCTGAAACTAGGGAAGGCGACGTTAACGATCGATCCATCCACACCAACAAGGAACATCCCTAGCCCGGACACAGCAAGGGCCATCCATGCTTTGCGATCAAGTACGTCGTCGGCCATAGTCAGACTCTATATACAATTTCAGGCGGATTGCTGTGAGGCTGCGAGAGCTGATGATAACGGTCATTTCCTCTCGGTCATCGGAAATGTTCTGGGCATTTCTCTATCTCGCACTGTATTCGCACGGTTCGCCTCGTGAGGAATAGTGGAAACAGCATCAGAACACTGCAATGATGGCATCTGATCGTGAGAGCGGAAGGATCATGCAATGAATGACTTGAACGGGAAAGTGGCGATTGTTACAGGTTCTTCGCGAGGGATCGGTGAAGCGATCGCACGTCGTTTAGCTATCGCTGGCGCGAAAGTGATCGTGTCCGCTCGAACAGTAGAAGTCAGAGACGAAAAACTACCTGGCACGGTCCACAGCGTCGTCGAAGCAATCCGCGAAAGAGGTGGAGAAGCGACGGCTATTGCGGCCAACTTACAGAAGAAAGAAGACCGTGAACATTTGATTGCTGAAACCATAGCTATCTACGGTGCCGTAGATGTGCTGGTGAACAATGGAGCTATTTTGGTTCCAGGGGGAACTATCGATTTTTCCGAACGTTATTACGACCGAATGATGGAGATTTTGGTGAAGGCACCATTTCATCTAGCGCAACTTTCGCTTCCGGGGATGATTGAGCGAGGGGTTGGTGGCTCGATTCTGAACATCTCATCACGTGCAGCTATTCACCCAAAAATTGATCGACAGCATGGTGATGGGCCGGTATACGGAATGGCAAAAGCTGCTGTCGAACGCTTCACTACAGGACTTGCGGCCGAAATGTACGAACACAACGTCTCCGTAAATGCACTATCGCCAGAATTGGTAGTAGCAACACCGGGGCAAATGTATGGCAGGCAGTACACGCAAGAAATGTTAGACGCAGCTGAGCCTGTCGAAGTTATTGCGGAAGCCGCTCACCTACTCACAACAGGCGATCCAGATGTGGTAACCGGTGGTATTCGGTACAGCCAAGAGGTTATCGATGAAGCTGGGGTAGTCCCGATAGACATAGGTATGACGGCACCGATACCGAACTAATCGGATCTCGATAGAGTGAGCCAACGATCGAGTGCTGCTCTAACGCTGTTCGATTGGAGGTTATCAACAAACGACCGTATTGAACTTGATGACCGTCGTGTTAATGTTTTGACGAGTTGGGTCAGAGATTGAATTGAGGGACGATGTAATCTTTGTCCTTTGCATAGACTTGAAATCGACCCCGCGTTCCGTCAGTGACGATGATCCTGTCTTGATCATCAATAGCAATGCCTCGTGGCCGTTCGAAGTGACCCCATGAAACCAATTCAGTTGGCTCCACTCGATCGAACGCGGCAACCAGATCTGGATTGACATCCATTACTTCCTGCGCCGACCGTGAGAATTCGCGCGCATCGCCATATAGGCCGCAGATGATATCGCCGTCGGGATAGTAGATTTGAATACGGTGGTTGCCCCAGTCAGCGACGTAGACGTCACCCTCACTGTCAACAGCAACATCAGACGGTCTGGTCAACTGGCCACCATCGTCTATCGTGGAACCGAATTGTCCTAGTAGCTCACCCTCACTAGAGAATTTCTGGACACGATCATTACCCCAATCAGCAACGTACACGTCACCTGCTTGGTCGATGGTAAGCCCCCATGGGCGATTCAACTGCCCGGGCGCATCACCAAATGTTCCCCAGCTATCAATAGCAGATCCATCGGTCGAAAATTTCTGAATCCGATGGTTACGAGTATCTGCGACAAGCAGTGAGTTATCGTTATCTACTACTAAACCGGAAGGCCCATTAAGCTGACCTGCCTCTGCACCGTAACTACCCCAGGCATTGATTTCCTCACCGTTTTGATCATGGACAACGATCTGATGTGTTCGTGCGTCTGAGCAGTAGATATTGCCGAGATGATCAATCGCCAGGCCTTCAGGCCAAACGAGATCGCGGGTACCAAAATCATCGATGAACCCGTCTTCAATGTGGAGCTTGCGAATCCTAGCTCGACCGTAACCCTCGGCAGCTCCGGTGTCGGCGACGTAAACGATGTTGTCAGGAGTAGCTAAGACGGAGGTTGGGTGTACGAACCCTCCCGGGCCCACGTGATGACCGACTGAGTGACTGAAGTGCCAGGTGCGACCCGCAACTGTTTTTGTCGGCATCACAAGACTCCTTGGTAATTTTGGGCCAACGCCTTCGTTCGCTTGAAGCTATGTGCATCCATCAGGGAAGACGAGGTGGATTACACAAGCCTATCGGTGCTTTTTATTTTCAACATGGTTAGACACTGCTTAATTCAGTAGGTGCACTTTGGATAAAGCGAGGTTTCTCAAAGTGGCCATTCACGATTGGGATGGAGTCGAGCTGGAGCCAGTCTTCGAGAATTGTCGAATAGACTCCACGAAAATCTTGATTTGGGATCATGTCTCCTTGATCCAGAGATTCCGGCTTCCTGTCTGGGTATGTTCCGTACATTCCACCGGCTACTGATGGTCCCATTACAAAACAGCCCCCTGCTGCTCCGTGATCTGTGCCTGACCCGTTATCTCGTACGCGCCGGCCGAATTCCGAAAATAGGAATAGGACGACATTGTCGTCAGCGTCGTGTTCGCGTAGATCATCCCAGAAGTCTGAGATGGCACGGGATACTTCAGTCCAGAGGCGTTCGAAAGTAGGTTGTTGGGCTGCGTGCGTGTCGAAGCCGATGAGCTGCGTGTAGAAAACACGTGTGCCGACATCCGCTGTATGAATGGTCGCAATGTCTCGCATTGCTCTTGAGATTTCGTCGGTACCGTATTCGATTGTTGACTCGTAGCTGGCTAATCCACGTTTTAATATGTCTGCTCCGCTGAGAGCATCGAGTCCAGTTCGAGCAAGGTAGTCATTTACAGCGCCGGTTCCGATTGCTTTTCCATACATATTGGCAAAACGTTGCAATAAACGAGTGCGTTTTTCTTCTACTTCGATACCGGTGAGTAGGCCATAGCTGGAGAGGTCAGCTACCGAAGCGACCGACACTCCTGGCAGTACTAAGGCGCGGGGCAAGGCCTGACCGATATTCACACCGGTGACAGGGTTTTCTCCCTCAGGGTCGAGTTCACGGATGGCACGGGCTGCCCAACCTTCGGTGCCGACAGTGTCCGGTTCACAGGTGTGCCAGATATCCATCGATCGGAAATGTGATCTTGGTGAATTGGGATACCCCACACCGTGGATGATCGCCATGTCACCACGTTCGTAAATTTCGTGAAGTGGCTTCATGCATGGGTGCAGGCCGAATTCGGCGTCTAGCTTCAGAACATCTTCTGCTTCGACTCGCAGAGTTCCTTTGCGGTTGTCGTAGTAATAGGGGTCGGTGTAAGGGACAACAGAATTGAGGTAATCGTTTCCTCCAGTCAGTTGAAGCACTACGAATACTGGTGGCTTGGTTATGGCTGTCATACAAAATGCTCCTTCGGTTCAACGATAAAACCGCTATTCCTAACCGAACTGATATTCCGGAGTCGCAGCGATCAGCGCCAACATATCCGCGACCCGCTGTTCCGTATCGTGACCATTGTCTGGTGAGATCTTCACCGGACCTTCCGCCTCAACGTAGGCGATAAGTTCGCGGCGTGTCTCCTCCGAAATTTCAAGTGGCCCCATCAAATCGAGACAGCGATCGACCAAATCTTCCTCTTTGATTTGGTTGTCGCTCGAAACAAGGACACGTTGTACAAGTTTCTGAACTCCTGGTAACTCCGTGTTACTTACCTGATCCGCCACGAAGTTGATTCGCTTTACGACTGATCCGCTGTTGATCCAATCACGGCCAGTTTGCCAGCCTTCAACACTCGGTGGGTTATGAAGAGCCTGACCCATATGAGATGGTTCCTGAGCGATCGCGACCAATCTGGGGTCGGGGCCTTGCAGATCGCCTGTAGTACGTAGAGCACCTACCACTACTTCAACAGGGCTGCGCACTTTCTTAAAACGGGCTTCCTTAAAGAAATCGGAGTTAAACAAGACTCGCAAAACTGGCCGAAGTTCGTAACCTGAGTCAACAAACGTGCCTGCCAGTAAATCGATAGCTTCAGGATCGCGTGGCGGCTCGATATCCCATGCCGGCACCTGGGCTTCGTCGGCAACAAAGAAGTTATACAGGTGTCGGGCGATAAACCGTGAACATGCTGGCTGTTGAAGGATGATATCGATGATGTCATCGCCGTTAAAATTCCCGACATGCCCTAGGAAGGTTTTTTCACTGTAGTCGTGCTCTTCCGGCCTAAATGAATAAGACCATGCGAAGCGATGGTATGGAGTTCGAGGGATCTTAGGATTGATGGTCCAGCCGGTGAAGGCCCTTGCGCATTCAAACACATCAGTTTCAGTGTAATTCCCAACACCAAGTGAGAATAATTCGAGGAGTTCTCGTCCCCAGTTTTCATTGGGTGATCGCTTGTGGTTCTCATTGTTATCGAGCCAATAGATCATCGCAGGGCTCTGAGAAAGGCGAATCAGTAAGTCTCGATAGTTGCCCATACCATGCTCGCGGAACATATCAAGTTGAATCGTCAGATTCTGATCGTTGTCGACTTTCGAGTTTCCAGTGGCGAAGACATGATGCCAAAAGAACGCCATCTTTTCTTCGAGATGGCGTTGCGTGTTCACCATGTGATAGAGCAAATTTGCCGCGCCGGGAACAGGGTTAGGTCCTCCGGTTTCTAGTGATGGCATGTACCGGAAGAGCTCATATTGATCAGCGCCAGGAATTGACGACGGTGGATCGACAAGTTGCTCGACAGTTTCTTCATAGCCTTGTTCCGTAAGCTGTTCTAGCTCTTCTCGGTTTGTTCCGAATCCTGCTCGACGCATGAGATGTGCCATCAGGGCGATGTCTGGGTTCGTGGACATCGAAACTCTCCCGTTCAAATTCAGCGAATCCTCGGGTATTGGCAATACGATGAAGAGATTCTAATAGATTCGTCAATAGGTATGTAAGGAGGCCTACCCGGATAACAATTTCATTCCAAATGTGAAGAGATCAGGACAAATATCCGATAATTAGGCAATAATGGCGGAGTAACAACCGTGAGCGAGCATGAAGAAGTACTGCAGAAGACTCAAACTGCTCTCATGAGCGATAGGAAGGGTTGTAGGACACCTCGCGATCATTCGCGACGAAGCACGCACGGCAAGGTGACATAACAACAAATCAACTAATGACAGCGAAACTGATGACTCTCGAAGAAGCGACCCAACTTATTCCCGACGGATCGTCTGTTGGTATCGCCTCCCCATCTGTAGGCCCGGTGGCTCTGGTACCGATGGCATTGATACGAGAAATTGTGCGCCAAAGAAAACGTGATCTCGACCTGTACACACCAATCATGGGACTGGAGGGCGACTTACTCATCGGGGCCGGTTGCTTGAAGGCTGTTCAGGCATTCGCTTTCAGAATTATCGGGCAGGCCGTTCCTCCAAATTTCAGGCGGGCCAGTATCGAAGGTACGATCACTACAAGAGAAGAAAGTGAATTCTCGGTGACATTGGGATTACTGGCTGGGAGTATGGGAGTGCAATTCATCCCGTTACACGGCTATCAGAATGATCATTTGCAGCATCATCCGGAATGGCATCAATTCACATCACCTGTTGATGGACAAGAAATGGTTACCATCACAGCGATTACTCCAGATGTTGCGATCGTCCATGTACCGAAATCCGACCCGGAGGGCAACGCTAAGCTGGGCGATACGAATGACCTCAACGTGATGGCTGCGTTTTCAGCACCTGCGATGGTCCGCGGTGCGAAGCGAGTGATCCTAACCGCTGAAGAAATCGTGACGAACGAGGAAATTCGTGCGACGCCAGATGAAACCTCGATTCTTTATCACGATGTGGATGCAGTCGTTCATGTACCTCACGGCGCTCACCCGTTTGGAGTCACGGGCTATTATGAGCCCGATCTCGAACATTTCGAGGAGTACCTGAAGGCTGCTAATACGCCGGAGTCCTTCGAGGAATACCTGAAGCATTTCGTAAATGAGCCGACTGATGCTTCTGCATATCTCGAATTAGTAGGAGTGCGTGCCTGATGACTCAATATTCAACGGACTACACGATTGACGAACTAGTGGTGTGTTCCCTTGCGCGCGAGATTCGTGATGGAGAATTCGTAGCACAGGGTGGCGGAACAGCATTGGGTATTGTGTCAGTGCTGTTGGCGCGTTTAACGCACGCGCCGAATCTGAAATATAATTACCTTTCTTCAGTCGATCCGCTGTTCGACAACATTGGTCCGGGCCATTCCCCTGATTCGGTTCGTGGAACCGCTCTGCAGCGTAATATGACGATCGACGGAATGGTCAGTATGTGTATTCGAGGGAAAATCGACGTATTCAGTACGATGCCCGCGCAAATTGACCGATATGGCAATGTGAACGTTTCCCTTATTGGTGATCATCAGCAACCGCAAACTCGATTCCCCGGTGGTTACGGCATTACAGACTGGTTTCTTTACGCAAATCGGGTCTATGCGTATTTGCCCAAGCACACGAGACGCGCTTTCGTGGAAAAAGTCGATTACATCACGGGGCAAGGGCATATAGCCGGTGAAACCAATGGTCGCCAGCGTCTCGGAATCCCGGGTCAAGGACCGCAACGTGTGGTCACCAACCTCGGAATTATGGGATTCGACGAAGACACCCACGCAATGCGAATGGACAGCGTGCATCCAGGTGTAACTCAAGATGAGATTGAAGCGAACACAGGATTCGAACTCATCGTAGGTTCTGATCTTCAAGAGACCGAACCTCCAACGGTTGAGCAGGTTGATTTGATTCGTAATCGCATCGATCCGATGGGCCTCCGTAAGCACCGCTTTGACCTATAACGGTTGGTTCCATGATGCCCATAGCCAAATAACTACGATCCGCGCAATCAAAAATCAGTAGACTGTCGGTGGTACCGCTGAATGAACTTCACGGAGCGTTCTGCTGGAGTACTCGTTCGTGTTGCCTGCGCGGAGGGGAACGACATGTTAATTCGTATCGATCACGTTGGTATCGTGTCTGAGACGTTGGATGACGCTACTCAAGTTCTCGTGGATAAACTCGGATTTCATCTCGACCTTGTGCGTAACGCCGTTGATCGAGCGGCAGAAAATGGGCGCACAAAGATTAAGTTTGTGAAGGTCGGCATTGGCGAGACTCGTGTGGAAATTCTGCTCCCTGAAGACCCCACTACAGGAATTGGAAAGTTCCTCAAGAAGCGCGGCCCGGGCCTGCACCATATCTGCTACGCGAGTGACGATCTCGCCGCTGATGCAGAACGACTGCAAGCGACAGGACTGGCAATGATCCCAGGGGAAGATCCGGAAGAAGCCGGAGGATGCTTTTTCTATCCGAAGAGTATGGATGGGATCCTGACGGAAATTCTTGCCGAAGGTCGTCACTACCCTGGCGAGGATAAGAAGTAACGTAAGAGCCTTCATCGCAACGAGAGGATCATCATGGCTGCTTTAGACGGAATGCGTATTCTGGACATGACTCAATACGAGGCCGGTACTTCATGCACACAAGCACTTGCCTGGCTGGGTGCGGATGTTGTGAAAATAGAGCCGCCAACGGGTGACCCTGGACGACAAGCTCAGAACCCTCCAGGGAACGCACCATATTTCATTCAGTGGAATAGTAATAAGCGCAGTATCTCGCTTGATTTAGCGAATCCACGGGGACGCGACTTACTGCTACAAATGGCACCGCACTATGACGTGTTCGTCGAAAACTATGCGTACGGGGTCATGGAGAAACTTGATATCGGCTACGAGGTAATGCGTGAAGCGAATCCCGGCCTGATCTATGCGCGACTCAAGGGGTTTGGACTGAGTGGACCATATGCACCTTACCGTGCGTTTGACACGGTCGCACAGGCTATGGGCGGCGGGGTTACGATGACCGGTACTGCTGATGGACCGCCACTGATCCCAGGGACAATGACCGGAGATACAGGGACTGGCTTGCAACTGGCGCTGGCTATCTCGGCTGCATATATCCAGCGTACGCGAACAGGCGAAGGTCAGTTCATCGAAATATCGATGCAGGAAGCTCTGACGTATTTCATGCGAACGGCGATTTCGGCAGCAGGTTGGGATGGATCACGACGGCCACGCCATGGCAGCGCTGTTCGAGATTCTGCGACAATGCGCATCTATCCGTGTAAACCATTTGGTAAGAATGACCACGTTGTCATGCTGTGTGTCACTCAGCAGATGTGGGACAAATTGTGTCTCGCGATTGGTAAGCCACATCTGGCTGCAGATCCTCGTTTCAATACTGATGATCAGCGACTGATAAACGCCGAAGCACTGACTGAGGAAATCAGTGCGTGGACAAGTGAGCGAACGAAATATGAAGTATTCGAAACTCTCGGTGAGGCAGGAGTTCCCTGTGGCGCCGTACAGGATACAGCTGAACTATTTGAAGACCGTCATATGCAGGGGCGTGGATTCATCCACGAGTTAGACCACCCGGAACACGGCCCGATTCGTGTCCTCGGATGGGCCCCACGCCTTTCTGCGAGCGAAGTCCCTGTGGTTCGTGCACCTTTGCATGGAGAGCATTCCGCCGATGTTCTACGCGAAGATCTCGGACTCGATGAAAGTACGATCACCGAGCTGTTTGATTCGGATGTGTTGGTAACAAGTGACCCTCCCGCAGGTCCCGGATCACGTCAATACACTGGCAGTGGTCGGCCGCGATGAATAGCAGGTGAGTCAATACTGAGTTGTTCGATCCAGATGTGGTCGTAACTAAGAAGTAGTTTGCATCCTAGCTAACACGTGAGGTCATAGTTGGAATGTTTGTGGTGTCACACCGTAATCAGAAAGAGTTTCGAGACAGGGCCTCTTCCACAGATACCTTGCGAAAACTTGAGTCCATTGCAGTAACGACTCTGGCCAACGACTGCATTAAGTTAGATGTTAGATCCGGTCGACTGTTTTCAGTCATCCCGCTCAGGTATCAAAGAGAAATGCCTACGAGAGCTGAAACATTGGGATCAACCACGTTCACGATCAGACGGCTTGACGCAATTACGAAGAAGGAACTTGGTGAGCCCGGAGAGGATCGAACTCTCGGCCGATGGATTAAAAGTCCACTGCTCTGCCTGTTGAGCTAATGGCCCACAACTTTCTTACAGTATTATAATACCATTTTGTGGCCAAAAGTCAAGAAAAAAATGGTCGGGG
>DKLZ01000030.1 GCA_002455955.1 Dehalococcoidia bacterium UBA6627 | reverse complement strand
AGCTATTACATACGAGCCACTCAGTGAAGCGACCTTCGATCCTGACGTCGTGCTGCTACGTCTTTCCGGACGACAGCTTATGGTTCTCATGGATGCCATCCCTGAATTACGTGTTGAAGGCAAACCGCAATGTCACATTGTCGCTATTGCTAAGGAACAAGGTGAAATAGCAGCGTCCGTGGGATGCCAACTAAGCCGTGTTCGGACAGGCATGTCGAACTCTGAGATGACCTGCGCTGTACCTGGCAACAAAATCAATTCGCTCATTGAACGAATCGCTAATACTGCGGTAGCCGACCACACAGTCGCTGGTTACGCGGCTGAAGACGCCAGACGTTTCACCACCGCATAACGAATTTAGCTAAGGGTGCCCTTCTAGAGCCTGCAGAGCGTTCGGCGGCGGTGATATTTTCAACTGGACTAGCTGGAACCCTGCTCTAGCAGGAAAAACCGAGAACCCAACCCAACGTTCTGGACTTTTCTTAGAAAGAATTATCGCGGATGGAGCAGTAATCTCTTTCCATCCGAGAGTAGACATAGACGCCGCATAGATTGCATGCAACGCAGCCGCATCAGCTGTTCCAATCTCGTACCAGAGCGTCAATTCATTGTTAGTTTTGCTACGCCCAACTAAGCCCGTTTCTAAAGGAACCAATACATCAGTGGTCAACTCCAGAATTATGAGTAAATCAGAATTGACTGCCTCTTTCGTCGGTTCAACGGGTGCTTCTTCGGTGCGAACTGGCACCACTGTTGGCTCTAACGAAACGACCGGAGCAGTGTTCGGAGCAGAAGGTAATGGAATAGTTGGAAATATCCGGAGCTGAGGAGTCATTACTAGTGCTGGAGAAACGATCTCGTGATTGATAGCCGCAGCTATCAACTCGATCATACGAACACCTTTGGTCGCGGTACGAGCTCCTTCTGAAAACACGACAATCGTATGTACTCCCGCGCCCTCATAATCGTTGCTCGGTATATCGATCGCCGCAACGCTATTCAGGAGCCAGCCATCCACTGCCGGATACCAACCATTTTTGATCGCAAGAGTGGCTGTCATATCACTGGAAAAATCAACTCCAGCTGATGCTCCCCAGCGCTGATCTTCAACTACAACCCTCATCAACCTAAGTGCTTCATCACGAATCTCACCAGACAACAAAGACGTTTCATCGAACAATTGAGCGACCATCTTTGCAATCACGATTGACGTCGATCGTGAATCGCCCCACTGATGGTCTCCTGCATAATCAACTCCTGTAAGACCAACTGCCTCAAGGAGACTTGCAACTCTTTCTCCACCACCGATCGATTCCCAGAGCGAAGCAGTCGCGAGGTTATCACTCGTAGTAATCATCTCTCGAACAAGAATTATTTCCTTAGTAGTCAATGGACGTTCATCACGTCGAGCCTGCTCCAACGTTGCAATCATCAACGGGACCTTAAGCACACTCGCGAGTGCGAACGTCCCGTTGTCTCCAGCCTCGTATGTCCTTCCATCTGAAGTGATAACCGTCACGGAAACACGCTCGGTGGCATCTTCGATAAGCTGCGCTGCCACCGGAAAGCGAGTCTCGAATGAGTCTGTTGAGACCACACGAATCGGTTCATTCGTTTTCGGATCTATCGACGGAATTGGACTGGGCAACACGCTAGCAAGCGGTTGGTCTAATGAACTGACTCCGGTCGAGCTAATGCTGGATGTTGCAGCAACAGTCGCATCCTTAACCACAGCTGAATCTGAACTCGGGTCGGTTCGACATGCAGCGCTGAACAATAACCCAAGAATCAAAATAAATGCCGAGGCACCGGTCATAAGTGATTTCAGTTCGAGTCATCCAAAGTACTTACCAATCTCTCGATTCCTGATGCGTCAAGACGGTATGGCAGCCAACTCTCCTGACGAATCATCCCAAGACGCTCATAGAATGAGCGAGCCGGGTTCCAGTCCAAAACCGAAAGTTCGAGACGTGGGCATTTACGCTCTGCTGCAATGTTGGCAGCCGCTGCCATCAAAGCGTGCCCTACTCCACAATCTCGTGCGTCTTCTATCACGAATAAGTCTTCAATATAGATTCCAGCCGTACCTTCCCATGTTGAATAGTTCATAAAAAACAGCGCAAACCCCACAGGTTTCATATCACGCTCGGCGATCAGAGCTTCAAAGGACGGCGTCGCACCGAAACCATCACGAATGATGTCGTCTTCGGTCACTTTCACGCTAGACATTGGTTCACGCTCGAACTCAGCGAGTCCACGAATAAAGTGGACGATGGTGGAGGCATCGTCGGGAATAGCCCAGCGCACTTCGATCTGTGCCACGAAAGCCCTTTCTATGTGTATGCCAATGGCACGCGCAGATAGTGGCGCGTCGCTTGCTCAAATATATGCGCGATCTGCAGCAAACCAAGATCACCGCGCGGCTTACCAACGATTTGGAGTCCTACTGGCAAACCATTCGAAGTGAATCCTGCTGGTACTGAAATCGCAGGTAGTCCAGTGATCGAAATCGCGCAACATACTGTCATCCAGTCGATGTACGTTGTGAGCTTCACTCCATCGATCTCATCGATCCATTCGGTTTCAATACTGAACGGTTCTACTTGTGCCGCAGGGAGAATGAGTGCGTCATATTTCTCAAAAAACTTCACGACACCAGCGTAAATCTGCGCTCGTAAGATCTCCGACTTCATAATCTCTTCTGAAGTCAACGCAAAGCCACGTTCAATGTTCCAGACGGCAGTCTGCTTCGCATGTGATCGCCAGTCAGGGACTTCTGCATTGAGCGCCCGTCCAAGGTTCGTAAGCCCGGCTGCTCGCTGTACCTGAAACACTTCCATTGCCCTAGATAAGTCAGGTGCGACTTCGTCTATCTCCCATCCAAGTTCCTCGAAAACCTGTGGTGTTTTCGCAATTACCCGCGCAACCTCATCTTCGACCGGAAGGCCATGCAAATTCGGGCTATACGCAATCCGCCGAGGTTCGCCAGACTTGGCGAGGTCGAACGATGCAGATCTTATATTCCGGAAATTTGATCCAGGTTCTGGCAATGTCAATGGATCACTAGGATCAGGACCTGCCTGTACCGACAGCAACAGTGCAGCATCGGCCACGGTTCTACCAATCGGACCTGCAGTTGAAATCCGACCTGACCAAGTCCCCATTCCATTTGGAGGTACACGACCTATGGATGGACGGAATCCAACTACGTTGCAAAAAGAAGCTGGATTCCTTAAGGATCCACCCATATCACTACCATCAGCTATCGCAAGCATCCCTGTCGCTACTGCAACTGCCGCTCCTCCACTGCTGCCGCCCGGGGTTCGTGCAGGATCGTAGGGATTTAGAGTCGATCCAAAGAGACTGTTGAAGGTATTCGAGCCCAAACCAAACTCCGGAGTATTGGTCTTACCGATAATCAACGCACCTTGGGCTCGAAGACGCGCCGGCATCGTCGCATCAGTAACAGGTACTCGATCGCGAAAAGGCATGAAACCGCTGGTCGTTGGAAATCCCGCCGCATCAGTTAAGTCTTTGATCGCTATCGGTATACCGTGGAGCAGCCCCCTTTGTTCTATCGGAACACGATCCGCAGCTTTAGCTCGTGACAACGCCTCTGACTGGGGTAACAAATTCACGATCGCGTTCAGTCGTGGATTTATGGAGTTGATGCGATCGTAGGTCTCCCCCATCACATCCACGGCTGAACGTTTACCATTAACCAGCGAATCAGCTAATTCGATTGCACTTTCCCACACCATAAACTCCGGATTTTTGCTAGAACCGAGAGTACCCGCCATCTATAACAAATTGATCACCTGTGTGGTAAGCACTCGAATCACTCATAAGATAGACCGCAAGGCCTCCAAAGTCGGCGCCAGTACCCCAGCGTCTTTCTGGTACGCGCTTCAAGACTGCCGCCTCGAACCGTTCGTTACCAAAACTACGTTCGGTCATTGGAGTTTCAATCCAACCAGGGATGATCGTATTTGCCGTGATGCCGTAGCGTGCTAATTCCACCGACAGACCTCGCACCATGGCAATCATCGCACCCTTGGTCGATGCATATGGTTCTGAACGAGGGGCGCCATGAATCGCTGACAAGCTTGACGTACCAATGAGTCGTCCACCTTCACCTCTCTCGACCATATGCTTCGCAGCTTCACGGAAAGTCCAAAAGACACCGTCCAAATTGACACTCAACACTCGTCGCCACTCTTCGGTAGAAATCTCAATAAATGGGATTCCTCCACCACTCACTCCAGCATTCGCATAAACTCCATCGACCTTACCGAACGTCTTTACGGTCTCAGCGAATGATGCTTCGACAGCAGCTTCATCTGAGACATCGCAAATCATTGCCGCTACATTCGCTCCTGTTGCTTTGAGCTGAGTCAGAGCCGATTCGTTTTTGTCAGGATTGGTGCCCCAGATACAAACGCTCGCGCCAGATTCAGCAAGTGCATGAGCCATACCTAGTCCAATACCACTATTTCCACCGGTCACTAGTGCAACTTTCTCACTCAAATCCATTGGTTCGTAACTCATTGCCTTGATCCTTTCAGTCGAATGGCATGGCGACTCGTTTGGTCGCATAGCGCAAATCTTATTGTGCTCTTCATCTTGAAGCTCGTTGATGACCCAAATCCGTTAACAATGCGATACCTAGAGGGAGTTCAACTCGTTTCGGGGATCAACTGGCCTTGGTGGTTGATCGGGGTGCTCGAGCACCGCACCCGCTCTCAAAAGGCGAGCCTCGTGGTATCGATCAGCGACTAATTGCACTCCGACCGGTGACTCTCCGACCATACCTGTACTTACAGTCAACGCAGGCAGTCCCATAAACGGAATCCCAATCTGAAAGAGCTGCGCCTCCATCACCTGGTCAAAAGCTTCTGGAGATTCAACTATAAGCAAATCGCGGAATGGAAGTTCTGAGGAAACAGGACACAGCAAGATAGGGTATTCATTGAGAAACAAACGCCATTGCCTGGTGAGTGTAGCCTGCAGCCTGAGCGCTTCCATCATCTGAGATATATCAGGCGCAGGACTGCGAGCTTCCATCTGTGCGAAAACAAAGTTGGCATCAGGATCATTCTCACGCGCAATCTCACCATAGTCACCTTGACGATATTCACCCAGCCAGAGTCGTGCCTGCAGGTCCGCCGCCTGACGCAATGGCGGAATATCTACTTCTTCAACAATCCAGCCATCGGACTCGAATTTGCGTGCTGCGGCACGCACAGCAGCCTCAACTTCCGGAACAACTTCCAAACCTTCAGGCGTTAAACACATGGCTACTCGTTTCTCACCGAGTGGTAGTTCAAGTGGAACTGGACTCCACCATGGGTCGCGTAAATCTTCAACTGCCATGGCAGTAAAGCCGAGTCGCAAATCATCTATCGTGCGTGCTATCGGCCCTGAAACGGCCATTAACTGAGCACCGATATTCCGATCACCGGCTGTTGCATTCATCGCAGGCACACGCCCCAATGTCGGACGGAGACCATGCACTCCACAAGCGTACGCGGGATAACGGATCGAACCTGCAATATCACTACCATGACCAATCGCACCGATACCTGCCGCAACTGCCGCTGCTGCTCCGCCGGATGAGCCACCCGGTGTAAGCATTGGGTTTCTAGGGTTGCGCGTATGCCCATGAACTCTGTTACGAGTGAACCAGTGCAATGAGAATGCAGGCGTATTGGTTCGACCAACAATGATCGCGCCGGACTTGCGAAGATTCTCCACCACGGGATTATCAACTTCGGCAATAAGATTTTCCCGAGTTAAGAGTCCGTTCGTCGTCGCATATCCAGCCTGATCAACGACCACCTTTATCGTTATTGGTACGCCAGTCAGTGGTCCTAAGGTTTCACCTCGAGCTATAGCTTTGTCGACAAGAGCAGCATCTTCCAGTGCTGCATCCGGGAATTCCTGAACGACGGCATTAATCGCCGGATTCACTGCGCTAATACGAGCAAGGACGCTCCGAGTGACCTCAACTGCAGACACTTCACGACGTTGAACAAGTTCGCTTACGGCGGTGGCTGACAGAGACCAGAGTTCTGACATCGAAACCTCCATATTATCGCGGGGTAGTCAACCATACTCTGGTGACCTACAGACCCCGGCTCCTCAATAGAACTGACCCAACAGTCTCGAAATGACGACGTGAAGCGGCAACGTGGTGCTTAGCTACATTAAGATCTCTAAAGGCTCGTTCAAGTCGGTTCGCACGAAAGATAGCAGGAGTTCCAACAGCGTCGTAGAGCAAGCCGACGGCTCGCGTAGCTTCGTAGACTGCGTGAGTCAGTGCTAGCCGTGCGTCCCAATTCAATCGCTCTGCCTCAGAATCGCCCTCGCATGCAGCAACCCAAGCAATTTCAACAGCTTCGAATAGGAAGGACCGAGCTGAACGCACGATCGCCTCTGCTTCAGCGACTGCTAGTTGGACTTGTGGCCTGTCACGAAGGAGTGTGTCTGTCACCTTTGAAGAGCGCTCTTGGGATAGCTCAGTTAAGTCTCTAAGTGCACCACGAGCAATCCCGAGAGCATTCGCGCCATGCGAACACCAGCCCCAAGTTTGAACGAATGGCTGTTGATAACGCGGACTGGTAAAGGCTGAATTCTCCTCTAGGCTTATCGCCCGGCGCTCTGGGACAAATTCATTGTCAAGAATAAAGTCATGACTCCCAGTTCCTAACATGCCCATTGTGTTCCATGCTTCAACGATGCGCCCTCGATCACGAGGAGCAAAAATAATTTTCGAAGCTGGTTCCCCTCGAGAATTATTGAGAGGTTCTCCGCCAGCGCCATCCAGCAGGATGACGCCAACGCTCACCCAATTTGCGTGCACAATTCCGCTCACAAAATCCCAGTGACCGGATACTCGATACCCGCCTTCGACAGCATAAGCGGTCCCTTGTGGCTGAATCGCTCCTGCCATCCACAATTGATCACCGGACGATTGCATCTCTTCTATCGTCACTGCCGAAAGCCAAGCGAGAAGGGAAGCTTCGTAGGAGCTGTTAGTAGCCAGCCAACCAGTCGAACCGTCAGCCATCCCTAGTTGCTCAACCGCGCTCATCGCTGTAACTGGTTCAACTTCGGCTCCTCCATATGCTGAAGGAGTCAACAATCTTACCAACTTCGCTTCAGAAATAGCGGTTACCAACTCCGGAGGGAGCCGCCGTTCAATCTCGATCTGATCAGACGCACCTCGAATCAGTGATGCGAGACGACGTGCGGCTTGAACAACATCCTGCATCGGCGAATGATACGAGCAAAGTCTACCTATAGGGAGGCAAACCCTTGATACGCATCCAATATCAATCATGATCGCGAATGAATACCGGAAGGAATTAACTGATTAACTACCACTAAACATCTTAATAAATACCGAAACTCAGGTGACTCATGCCGTATCACTCGATCATGCATCACCTCTCTATAGTGTCGTAACTGAGCTCCAATCGCAGTGCAACATTGGTCGAGAATTGGAACCGTTCCACGAGTGAGCGCTACCCTGTTTACCTGATGAAACAGCTTGAACAACTCAAAGCCGGCATGCCAATCGTCTACGGTGGTAACCGCGTCACCACTGTTAGCAAGATACTTGCGGATTCGTTCTCCCAAGGTGACCGTCTCATCGTCGATCAAACTACCGGTGATCTCCTACATGTGCCTGAAAACGTATGGCAGATCGCTCAGGATGCCGTAGCAGCCGCCGCCAACGCATTCGCGTTTATGGGTGATGTCACAGA
This sequence comes from Dehalococcoidia bacterium UBA6627, assembly GCA_002455955.1. Lineage (GTDB taxonomy): Bacteria > Chloroflexota > Dehalococcoidia > UBA2979 > UBA2979 > UBA6627. Next base: position 31,542 of record DKLZ01000030.1, on the reverse strand, counting down.
CGATCAGATCTCTACCTTCTACGAGACTTTCGCACGGAACCTCGAAGCAGAAGCTTCCTTCGCACCTATCGCCGCGAATAATGCATCTGACGTCGCGAATGCGAAGGAGCGAGGACGCTCGACAACCAGGCTTCTGCTCGACGACGGAATGCGCAAAGACATGATCGCCGGACTACGGATGTGGCGCGATACTTCAAGTGAACGAGGCAAGATCGTAGAAACAGTGGAACATGTTGGCTGGCGAGTTGATCAAGTGCGTACCGGTTTAGGACCTGTCGGATTCGTCTTCGAAGGTCGTCCGAATGTGTTTGCCGATGCCTGTGGTGTGATTCGCCACGGTAATACAGTTGTCTTCAGAATCGGATCTGATGCGCTGCTGACTGCGAAGGCAATCGTCGAGCATGCACTTAATCCGGCAATCAGGGATGCGGGCCTGCCTGTCGGCGCCGTTTCACTCGTCGCAACTGCATCAAGGGCAGCAGGATGGGCGATGTTTTCCGATTCCAGACTTGGCCTCGCAGTCGCAAGAGGTTCCGGTGCTGCTGTCGCTCAGCTTGGTGCTGTAGCACGACAAGCAGGACTACCGGTTAGTCTTCACGGTACTGGTGGCGCCTGGATCATCGCTGCTGAAACTGCAGATACAGAGAAATTCACGGCTTCTGTAGTGAACTCATTGGATCGAAAGACATGTAACACGCTGAATACTTGCGCAATCGTAGCGACTCGTCAAAACGAACTAATACCCGCCTTTCTCGACGCTTTACAGCAAATCCAAGATCGCCAGGATGTCTCAGTGAAGTTACACGTCGTAGAGGGGCATCAAAAATTGATCCCAGATGAGTGGTTTGAAGAACGTGCGATCAGCCGTGCTGAGGGTGAAGTAGTCGAGCAGCAAACTGAACTAATTTCAGGCGATCGCCTCGGTGAGGAATGGGAATGGGAAAGAAGCCCAGAAGTCACTCTGACAATCGTTCCCAATTTTGAGACTGCTATCAATTTGTTCAACGAGCAAAGCCCTCGGTTCGCTGCCTCTCTGATCTCCGAAAGTACCTCTGAGCATCAGCGTTTTTTTGACCTAATCGACTCTCCTTTTGTTGGAAATGGGATGACGAGATGGGTTGATGGCCAATACGCGCTCAATCGACCTGAGCTCGGTTTATCAAACTGGCAGTTCGGTCGACTCTTCGGACGTGGAGGCATTCTTTCCGGAGATTCTGTCTACACAGTTCGAACACGAGCAACTCAAGAAAATCCCGATCTCGGACGTTGATAACTAGGGCGAAACCGTTGTAGTGAATGAGCTACTGAGCAAAATTAATGCTCAGCACATAGCGAATGCTCCCTAGATCACTCCTTCTTCACGTAGATTCGCAATCTCGTCATCGCCATAATCCACTTTCGACAAAATCTCATCTGCATGCTCACCAAGTAGCGGGGCGCGACTCGAAATTGCCCATGGCGTTGAACTGAATCGATATGGCGCACCTGAATAGGTGAACGACCGATCGAGTTCAGGATGCTGGACTTCGGTAGGAAAACCACGGGCTTTGAAATGAGGATCTTCCATCACTTCCTCAGGTGAATAAATAATCCCGACCTGAAAACCTCGTTCCTGCGCACTATGGAAGAATTCATCGGCTGGCATGCTAGCAGCGAGTAGAACAATCGCATCTCGAGCAGCTTGAAATATCTCTCTGATCACTGAATCAGTAGTGACTTGATCTATCCCGAGATGGTCGTGCTCAGCTCCCATTTGAAGCAGTATCATTTCTGGGAACTCACCGGCTAGTCCAACTTCTTCGAGCCAATCCATCACCCGTTGGTAATCGCTACCCCGACGGGCAGGAACACCTGTGTTAACCCAACGTCCGTCTGAACACTGGACTTGGGTCGGTGGTGTCGGATTCACTCCGGCATGACGACCCGTCTGACGCTGGACGGTCTCTTCTGCAACCAACCACTGATAACTTCCAGCTTCAGTGGTGACGTTCTGCGCTGCGTGCATATCAACATCAATATGCTGACCTACCCCAGTCTCATCGCGACTGACGAGCGCAACTAACAGCGCCATCACAGCATAGTGACAACCGGTGTGATAACCCTGATTCCCTCCGCCGCGAATCGGCGGCAATGAGTGATCATCATACCCACAACTCCAAGCCGGTCCTCCACCTGCCAATAATGTCAGATCTGTTGCCTCCTCATCGGCACGTGGACCTTCTCGCATAAATGGAGCCATGGAAATAGTAATTAATTCTTCGTGTCCGACTCGCAGTGATCTCGGCGCTATCCCAAGCGAGTCTAGCCGCGTTGGAGATTCACTCTCGAGCAGCACATCTGCGCTCGCGACAATCCGGCGCAGTACATTGCGCCCCAATTCCGTATCAAGGTTCAGCACGAGCCCTCGTTTACTAGTGTTGTAATGCCAGAAGCTCAAGCTTCGTTCAGGTCCAGATATGTCATCCAAGAATGGTTCGAAACCCCGAGTTATATCGCCACCAGGTGGTTCGACAAGAATCACCTCGGCGCCCATGTCCGCAAGCAATTTCCCGGCAAATGCACACCGTTCATTCGATAGTTCAACCACCCGGAGGCCAGTGAGTGCGGTCACAGGACCCCTTCTTCCTTCAATGAAGCAATTTCAGTTGCGTCGAGTCCTAGTAATTCACCAAAAACGTATTCGTTGTCTTCTCCAAGACATGGGGCACCACGCTCAATCCGCCAATCAGTCTCAGAGAGATGAACAGGTATTCCATCAACGCGGACTTCACCCATCTCCGTATGATGGACTGTCGGCCATAGCCCCCATGCCGAAGTATCGGCATCATTATCAACTCGTTCTCCAGGTTTCTGTACCGCTGTTGCAGCCACACCAGCAGCTTGCAATCTTGCAGCAAGTGCGAAGCGTTCATACTTACCAGTCCAGACGCTGACTGCCACATCAAGATCGTCTTGATGCTTAATTCGACCGGACAGCGAATCGAATCTGGGATCCACCGTCCAATCTGTAATACCGCTATCAGCAGCAATGCTGCAGATAGCAGCCCAATCTCTTTCATTTCGGCATGCGATCGCTATCCAATTATCTGCACCGTCAGCTGGATAAATACCATGCGGAACCATTTGTGGAGATTGGCTGCGATTACTATTGGGACTCATCGGTCTTCGTAATGGTCGTCCGTTGACTGTGTAATCGAGGATTGCGGGTCCATTCAGACTTGCCCCGGCTTCCGTACAGCTCATATCTACCCATTGCCCATCTCCAGTTACATTCCGATGGTGAATAGCCATCAAAATCGCCATCGCCATATAGTAGGCACCGGTATGATCCATGTAGCTATAACCCCACCCAGCCGAAGGCTCGTTCGGTAATCCGGACGAAAATGTCAGCCCCGACACGGCCTGAACAATCGGCCCCCAAGTCTTGTACTTAGCGTAGGGTCCTGAATGACCGAAACCACAGTTGGAAACGTAGATAATATCTTCACGGATTTCTTGCAATTCCTGATAGCTGAGTCCCAATCTTTCGAAAACGCCTGCAGCAAAATTTTCAGTAATAACATCCGAAATCTCAATCAGCTGATGTAGTAATTCCTTGCCACGCTTCATCCGGAGATTCAGTGTGACTCCAAGTTTCTCAACATTATGATTATTGAATGACCCACCAAGGTTAATTCCGCGACGCTCGTCCTTGTAAGGAGTGCCGCCGCGTAAGATATCCCAACGCCCTTCATTACTCGGATCTTCTATGCGGATGACTTGCGCACCAAACGCTGCTAGAAATTTCGTGGCCCCTGCACCAGCTAGTTGTCCGGTGAAATCACAGATCCGAATATGGCCAAGCGCCGAGCCGTCTGGTTCACGCATTGATTGCCTCTCTTGAGCCCACTGGAGCATAGCTGGTGGAACAAAACTAGGCACAATCGTTGCGAGCACAACGATTTGACGCTTAGTCTGGCCTAAGTACCAAGGAGACTGGTATGACTGTCAAAACCACAATCGACACTACCAATGATATTGCTACTGCCGCGCACGACTTTCTCGAAGAATTGGAACCAACACAACTAAAAGTAGCGACGTACCCTTTTACCGAAGAAGGGGAACGAACACGCGTCTTCTACACACCTACCGATCACGGTGGGCTTAGCTTCAGTGCGATGACTCCCCGTCAGCAATCAACAGCTATGCGCTTACTTTCTGCAACGATGAGCGCAGGCTTTTACAGAACTGCCGCAACGATCATGGGGCTTGAGAACATACTTGCCGGTAGCGAAGGCTTCATTGACTTCGATCACGACCCCGATACGATACGTACGCGCGACCCGAACCGTTATCAAGTGTCCGTCTTTGGTACACCAGGGATAGAGCCCTGGGGGTGGCGTTTCGGTGGGCATCATGTCTCCGTTAGCCTACTCGTAGTTGGTGGCGAAATACGTCTTTTGCCTAGTTTTCTAGGAGCAAATCCAGCGAACTCGACTGGTGTCGGAGCTAACGAGTTGCGCCCTCTAGGAGCTGAAGAAGATCTTGGTCGTGCTCTGGTGCAGTCATTCAATACAAAGCAATTAGCGATCGCTCTTCTCTCGGATGTAGCACCTCCTGACATGGTGACAACCAACCGTTCGGAACTCTCAATGTCGATCCGTACAGAAGCGAAACCGTGGACAATTTGGCGACGAGATGAGGATGAATTCAGCAGCAATGCAGTCAAGGCCGTTGAAGTAAATCTCGAAAACCTAGGCGAATCACATCTCGCAGCATTGGAGTATTCGATCAATCCGAAGGGAATTTTTGCGAATACCCTCGAATCAAAACAGCGAGAAGCGCTTGCCGCATTGTTGAAACAATATATTGCCCGAATGCCAAACGGACTTGCCAATGCCGAACAATCTCGCATCAACGCGATCGACGATGCGACAATGACATTTGCATGGGCAGGTAGTCTCGAACCTGGAGAAGGACACTACTACCGCATTCAAGCACCGAACCTGCTAATTGAATACGACAACACGCAGAACGGTGCGAATCACATCCATACAGTCTGGAGAGACCCTCAAAGAGACTTTGGCCGTGACCTTTTAGCTGAGCACTACAAAGATGCCCATACGATCTGATGTTAGAACCTACGGATCCAGATTCACTAGTTCGCCAGTGGGAAAGTCGAGACGGCGGTAATAACAGTTTCGGGGTGCACCGGCAGTGTTCTTCGTGTGACAGATACCGCGGGCGTTAGGCCTTACGAGATAGAGCAGTGAGTTCTGCTCGCAGTTCACACGTACTTCAAGCAACTCGAAGGTTTCTCCAGACGTCTTCCCTTTCTCCCACAATTCATTACGTGAGGTACTCCAGAAGACAGCGGAGCGTATCTCGATTGATCGAGCCAGCGCTTGTGCATTCACGTACGCAACTAGAATCACCTCGCCACTATCAATATTCTGTACTGCACAAGGGATTACTTGATTCTCGTTATCAATACTTATCAATTTCTGAAAGTCCAACGTGACTGCAGAACCCTCTTCCAGATCGTTACCATTGACCATCTCAGACTCCTCGAAAGACATTGTGCACGGAAGCTAACAGGCCATAGTGACCCTACTACGATGATCTAAAGCACAGTAGTGACTGCTCCCCATACTTGCTCCACCTCGCGGTGGACGAGAACGTGTTGAGTTAGTGAAACTGTATTCGAGATTGTCACACGTTAGATACGAACAGATCAGGCATTAATGTGATTTTCTGCGAAATTTGCGCTCATGAATCTGAGGAACAATCGTTGTTCTGCGACGAATGTGGGAATCAGCTAGTCAAAATACTCCCTAATCTCTGCTCCAGATGCGGGAACCGAAATCGAACCGTGGCACGATTTTGCAACTCATGCGGTACCGAACTCTCATCGGCAATATTAACGTCGACTCATTCCGATAGTGATGCTGATGAACAGACAAGTACGGTCGAGGGCATTACTCATAGTGAGCAATTAACTGAAAACACCCCTAATAAAGAGTCAATTAGGCCAATTGCCAAGACAGAAGACAATCAAACAACAGCCCACGAACCGGTGATTCAGAATCAGACCTCAACGGAACGAAATGTCTCTCCGCGAAGAAGCGATCAAGTCGACGCTGTCATACTCACACCATCACCAACTCGCCCATTCGCGAAAAACGCTCGCGAATGGGCAACATCCCGCCAAGCTGACATCCTGTTGTATCTCGGAGCATTGTTGCTCGTCGCCGCTGTAACGATGTTCGTTTCGTCACAAGGGACCGACCTCCCACCATCATTTCGCGTTGGACTGCTACTTGCATACACAATCGGTTTCATCGTAGCTGGGCTCTTTGCTCAACGCTCGGAACGTATCCGCGAAGCCGGAGCAGTTTTCCTCGCTATCGGAGCGCTGATCACACCACTTAACATACTGGTTATCTACAGCGAACTCCTTGCGACACGTGACATCTCACAGGAGCTTGTGTGGTTAATAGGGTCACTCTACGGGTCAGTGTTCTACGGCATACTCTGGCAGCGCGGTTATGGGCGGCTATACGTCGTCCCCGGTATGATCTCCTTACTAAGTTCATGGGCAGCATTAGCAGAAGTTCTCGAAATCCCGGCAGACTGGTACGGTACATGGTGGATCTCGTTCCTTGCCGTTATTTCCGTCGTCACTCACCGAATAGGCCGATACAACCGCTTTATAGCGAGCACGATCGCAGCTTTTATCGCGCTCACCTTCCTCGTACAGATAACCGACTCAAATCTCTTCGAGGGTATAGGTGGAGAAATCGCGCTCCCAGTCAGTCTTACAATAATCACCGGGTGGCTCGCATTCACGGGATGGTCGCTTCGATCACCAATGATGCTTCCTTACGCTGCAACCTCGGCTATTGCCTTAGGGATCGCAACTATTCGTGCTCTTGGGCTTGAAGCAGATTGGGCTGCCTACTCTCCACTAACGATTGGAATACTCTCAGTCTATACACGCCGCTGGTGGGCTCACTGGGATCAAGCTATCAGTCAATATGGCTGGCTCTATTCCGTTTTATGCAGCGTGACACCGCTCGCGTTTATCACCACCTATGATTCCGGGATCAATGGAGCTGTCTCGTTCCTCATGGGCGCCGTGGCGTTAGCCTCTGTCACATGGCGTAATCGATTCAATGGCTTTCTCACTTCATTTAATCGATTCGAGCAAGTACACCCACCTGAACAATCCGACCATGCGAAAATCACCCCTCTCATCGAGCGCACAATATTTGCGTGGATCGGCCTTACGCTGTTGCTGTTCGCTATCGCTTACAGCCAACGTGAAATCGGAATTGTGAAACCAAACAACGGTTGGAGTTACATCGCTATTAGCCTTGCACTCATTAGCATATTGGGATGGACCGGACGAACTTGGGACCGATCTCTACAGGTGCTTATTCCACCAGCACTAGCAGCTATGATCGTCGGATCATCAACAACAATCTCTTCTGAAACCATCAACTATCCAGGAAATGTTTCTTTCTACCTTGGAATTCCAATGGCTGCGTTTCTGGGCAGCTTCTCTTTGAATCGGCGCTGGCCGATCACTCTAGTCGCATCAGTAATTGGAGCGTTCACAGCCGCCGCAATATGGTTCACCTTTGGCTGGGCAACATGGACTCTCGCTGTCACTTACTCAGCTGCTGGTTGTGTGTTGTTCACGATACTCACATCCCTTCGCACGTATCAATTCCGCAGTACGCCTATGATCGCCACCATACTTTCCTGGAGCTTCATCATCCTAGGACCGATCGTTGCTTTCGGTTCCCTGTTGGCCATAGACGATTTCAGCATGATCGAAGAGATTGATTCACCACAGTACCGAAGTGCCCTTTTCCTACTATTACTGGGTGCAACACTGTTGCTCTATGAAGGTTGGCGCTTCCGCAACTGGACCACCACGAGTGCTGCAACGGCAGTCGCATCGGTCGTAGTCGGAATGGTCTGGACTTCCTACACCTGGCCCATCTGGATGCTCGCTATTAGCTTCCTTGCGATCGGAGTGATCCGTTTCGCAACTATGACCGGCGTCCGCACGTATCGAAATGAAACCAAACAATTACCGATCGTCGCTCTCTCTTGGGGACTCGTTGCAGCATCACCAATCATTTCATGGCTCGCGCTCATCGACCGTATGTCCAATGAAGGAGGAATTGCGGTTGATATGGTGGAATACCGCTCGTTTGTCGTTGGCATTTTCGCTTTTGTACCACTGCTGCTCTACGAAGCGCAGCGTCTCCGTGCCCGCTTGGCCACTGTCTCAGCTTCGGTTCTAGCAATGAGTACTCTGCTGCTCACGATCGCAATCTTTGAATTGAATCATGTCCAAGCTTATACGATACCCGTCGGTCTCTATTTGATCGCCTTCGGACTATTCGTGCGACGATCGGTAGCTATTGTCTCGCACCAATTAATGCTTCACGAGGTCGTCCTACTTGCTGGAATCACGACCATACTCCTTCCACAAATACAAGAAGCGCTCCAGCCGGATGGAGCAAATTGGGGTGTGGTGATCCTACTTGAGGGATTATTCTTTCTGTTCACTAGTTTCCTACTCGGTTCACGTTGGCTGACGGTCAGCGGTGTCCTTGCAATATCGGCCGTTGCGATCCGATGGCTCGCCATAAACTCTGGCGCCACGATCCCGTATTGGCTGTTGCTGAGTCTAGTTGGAATGAGCTTGCTAGCGCTTGGAACGATCATGCTGCTTGCGCGTGACCGGTGGAATGACATTCAAAATAGGGTCGTTCACTGGTGGCGTGTCAGTGCCACCCTTCGAGGCGTTGGCGTCGAAGTGCCAGCTGTAACCGCACCTATTGCTGTGGCATTGATCGCAATATTTGTTGCAATCATAGAGGATTGGACCGCATAAACAGCATCTACGCGGATACGAATACCTGATCAACCAAACCACATCTGGCTTAAAGAGATCCGCAAAATAATGCGGATTATTTTATTCCATTCGTTACCATCCACTTGGTAAACACTCGTACAGGAGAAAATTAAATGCCACGACTGGAACCGATCGAGATGAACAACCTCACTTCAAATCAGCAAACAGTGGTCGACAAAATGCTAGAAGGGCCTCGCGGGGGAATGAGAGGACCGTTCGAATCGCTCCTCAGGCGACCGGAACTCTGTGACCGCGTCCAACATTTAGGAGCTTACTGCCGTTTTGACACGACACTCGATCGCGACGTCGCGGAACTTGCGATTATCCTTACCGGCAAACACTGGAAGGCACAATTCGAGTTCTGGGCTCACGCACGGTTAGCTCGTGAGTCCGGCGTTCCAGATGCAATCATTGACGCCGTTCGTGAGGGCTCCCCAATCGAAACCGACAATAAGTCGTATCAGGCAGTCAATGATTTTGTTACGGAATACTTCGCAACGAATCGCGTGAGTGATCCAACCTACAATCAAGCACGACAAGCACTGGGTGAAGAGGGGATCGTTGATCTCGTGGGTCTTGTTGGTTACTACAGTTTGGTATCGTTCACTCTAAATGTGTTTGAAGTCGGACTACCCGAAGGTGAATCCAACCTTCTCAGCTAAGTCACGAATGCTCTGTATTTCTTATAGCGACGACTCAACAAAGAGTCGCACATCTTTGATTGTAATGACCTAAATACCTGTGCGTTTCCACAAGAGTACAGTCTGCTTCTTATCCGACCACGATGACCGCACCTTGATCCCACATTCTTTACTCGCTTCGGCAAGTAAACGTTTCACCGCTGACGGTCGATCTCCGCGATCGAGGCTTATCCGTCCTGCTTCACTACCTTCAATTGCCTCGCGAAATGCACGACGTAATTCGGCCGTAACACGACCTCTTCCTACTTGGACATCTTCCGGTTTCATGGCCTCAAATTTTGGCATCAATCCCTCATTTCGATTCGTAATGGTAAAACTGTATTAATGACGATAAATCGGACCGATTAATCCTTATGATTCCGGAATAGGAATATCAACTCACAATATCCATATCCAGCTATAAACTCTGCAACATCTTCATCTGGAACAGATTCAATCACATACTACGCCAAATGTCCTCAATAACATCTATATTAAATAACAAAGATAGCTACTGATATCTCTCCTGCGGAATATCTACGTATGCTCTAGACTCCCAATCCAGGTTCACCTGCCTGCGTTAATGACGTGTTGATCATTCCATAGTGATCGTGTCCGTGATTGATTATCACTTGTCCGATAATCTCATATCGTGCGAGGTTTCCATTCGGTTTGATATCAATCCGCTCTTCCATAAATTCATTGCTATAGCCCTCGATCATTGGAACGATTGCCACCGCTACATCCCGCGAATACTGCGCCAAGAGTGCGCCAGATGGGAATCGGAGTGCATACGCTTCTTCGGGCGACATACCAGTACCCTGATCAGCTTTAGGTAGATCCCATGCATCATTCAGACCTTGCTGGATCCAAACTGGCATCTCACGGGCAAAAGCAAAGTGGATAAGGTTGTCTGCAGTGCGTGCTATATGCCACGCGTCGAAACCAATCGAGTTACAGGGGCCTTCAGGTCTGAAATGGATTATCTCTTCGGTTAAATTCTCAACTGCCTGAGCTGTTGATTCGAGTAATTCATTCACATAATGAGCTTGGTAGTTCTGCAGCCTTAGCATGTCTGACATGACGCCTCCAAATTGTTCCAACCGTATGTTCTTCTAGCCAACCAGCCGATGAATCGATTTGCCCCACTCTGCCCGATCTTCAGTGTGAACGGAAACTTGATGAAGGTCGACGCCAAGTTCAGCCTGCATCTCGATCTTTTCAATACAAGCCTCGAGTGGCCCAATGAAATCGAAATGATCTTCAAGCCCTTTTGGTAAGGCAGCTATTCCAGCCTCTGCTCCATTCGAATTCCAATCTCGACGAATTAACGCGGCTTCGTCAGCGAAGCCATGACGGACAAACTGCCGGTAGTAAAAGTCTCCATTCCGTGCGACAAAAAATGCTAACTGCTGCCGCCGATTTTCACGTACCTTTTCAGCTTTCGCAGCATCGTTTACCACTGTGATCATACTTGGTGCTCGTACATCTACGGTCATCGGATCGCGTCCTGCATCCGCAGACCAAGCTCGCATCTCTGTTATAGCTGCTCCCAACCGCTCGAATGGAATCCAAGCTGGCAACCAACCATCTGCTTGTTCAGCGGTCAATCGAACGCTATTCGGATGTAAGGTTGCAAGATAAATCGGTAGTTCAGATTGCACTGGATCAATACCCATTACTATCGCTCGATCGATGTCATACCAAGCGCCATGGTATGTGATCCGCTCATGTCTCCAGAATGCTTGTAGCAGCTTAACCGTCTCAGACAATCGCTGAATCGCGGGTTGGTAAGTTAAGCCGTGAAATCGCTCGATCACGCCGGTGCCACTCGTTCCTAGCCCAGCCACAATCCGACCGTTCGAGAGTTGATCCAACGTGGCGTAGTGCTGTGCTAATGCTCCAGCGGTTCGTGAGTACACGTTCACCACAGCCGTTCCAAGACGCACGTTCGATGTCTCAACCGCAAGTAGCGTCATGCCACTGAACGCGTCGTGCCCAAACCCCTCATTGATCCAGAGGGTGTCAACGCCAGTATCATCAGCAATCCGCCCACGGACGAGCAGTTCCTCTCGCATTCTAGGATCCCACGGAAGGCTGACAGAAATTCGTCTCACGGTACCTCTCAAGCAGCCAATGTAATCGATACAACCAAGTAAACGGTGCTTACCAATTTGAAAAAGTATCACCGCTTTTATCGTTTTAACGATCGAATACAACCGCAGATGGACGATACATCAGACACAACTAGCGATGGCCGATATAGTCACCTAGCAGATTCAGCCCGTGTAAGCTTCGTCAACTATGACGGTAGTCAGGATATTCCATCAACAAAGTAGGAGGATCGACGATGCGTAAACTTTCGATCGGTTTGAACTGGGCCGGCAATTTCGACATAGACAGCCTCGTCGAATCAGCTAAGGTTGCCGATGATTCTGGAGTTCACGCTCTTAACATCGCTGAAGCCTGGGGGCCTGACTCACTCTCTCTGTTAGCAGTGATGGCACGCGAAACAAATAACATCCAGCTCGGTGCGAGTATCATAAATAACTTCTCCCGGACTCCCGGGGCGATCGCTCAGCACTTTGCCACACTCGACCACATCTCTAATGGGCGAATGATCATCGGGCTCGGCTCATCTGGTCCACAAGTGATCGAGCATTTCCACGGTGTCAAGTTCCGGAAGCCACTGACACGCATGCGAGAGTACGTTGACATTATTAACATGCTGATGAGCGGTGAGAAACTCAACTACGACGGTGATATCTTCCAGTTAAGTCGTGGCTTTACACTCCGTTTTGACCCTCTACGTGACCATATCCCCATTCACATAGCTTCGCTCACTCCAAAATCACTGAAGCAGACTGGTGAAATCGCAGACGGATGGCTTCCAATCCATTTACCGAAAGAACAATGGAAAAATCAGACTGATGCCATGAAACAATACATCGAGAATGCTGGGCGTGATCGTGCCAACTTTGTGATTCGCAACCCTACGAGCATCCGTGTGACTAAAGACGTCGAAAGTGCTCGCCAACAAACAGCTACCAACACTGCGTTCTACATTGCGCGGATGGGTGACTTCTACTACGAGCACTTCATCCGGATGGGTTACGCTGACGAGGCTAATGCCGTTCGCAGAGGTTGGGAGGAAGGTGGTGCAGCAGGTGGCGCTGCCGCACTTCCGGAAGATCTCGTAAATCAGCTAGGCACCGCGGGTCCTGTTGAAGAATGCATCGAGGCAATGGAGGAAGCTTCAGACGCCGGATTTGATTGGCATTCCGTAACGATCGACGAGCAAGATCCGAAAAAACGAGCTCAAATTTACAAAGAACTTGTGGGTTGAAAATTAACTCGCAATAGAGAAAGGTTCCGGAATTACGACAGATGAAAACACAAACCTTATCGATATATACATGCATTATTGGTGCACTGTTATTGCTCGCTATCGCTTGTAGTAGTGACAACAAGTTCACAGATGCGGGTTCAGTTGTTGAAACTCTCAACCAACATCAACACACCGTCACAGATTGTGAAGACGAATTAGCTTTTGTCATGCTTGAAGCAGATTCTGGGAAAACATGCACAGTGTCGATAGATGGCATCGAGTCTTCACTTGTCGATTTTTATACCTTCGATGGCAACGCGGAGGATGCCTGTGACGACAATATGTTTTGCTCCTTCCTTGTTGCAGGCGAGAGCATTATCTATGAGAGCAATCTACTGGTCGTGATCTATAACCCAGAATCGGGGAAATGGTTAACGAGAAGTATTACAGAGGACTTAGAGGATTACGAAAAATAGCTAATCAGCTATAAGGTAACTGGAGTGACTGACTGAAGGACCAGCAACAAGCATGCGATCCACTCCTAGTGGCATGCTCAGGAAGATGGAGATAATGATGCGCACCAGATCAGCGATCTTTCGCGGAGCAAAACAGCCGATCAGCGTGGAAGAGACTATTCTCCAAGACCCACAGGCCGGCGAAGTACTCGTCCGCGTCGCAGCCACAGGTGCCTGTCATTCTGACTACCACGCGGTTGACGGGCGCAACGAAGCACCGATGATCCCACCACTGGTAATGGGGCATGAGGGAGCGGGAGTCGTCGAAGGTATCGGGGCCGGTGTCACAGATTTTGCCGAAGGTGATCATATTGTTTTTGCCATCCGACCAATGTGCGGCAAATGCAAGTATTGCAGTACAAATCGACCTAATCTCTGTAATGGAATAGGGAATGAACCTGGGCGTATGCGTGACGGTTCCACACGCTTCACGACACCGGAAGGCGAAACCCTCTACCACGGGCTTGCAACATTCTCGGAGCGCACTGTCGTTCCTGAATGGAGCCTCGTTAAGGTCCCCAACGATGTTCCAATCGAACGCCTAGCTTCGATTGGATGTGCAGTAGTCACTGGAGTTGGTGCAGTCGTTAACACCGCACAGGTCACTGAGGGGGCAACCGTCGCAGTTTGGGGTTGTGGAGGGGTCGGACTGAATGTCATTCAAGGTGCGGTTATCGCCGGTGCTTCGCGGATCATCGCTGTCGATGTTGACGATAAGAAGTTCAGTTTCGCATCGGATTTTGGAGCCACTGACACGATCGACGCGTCAAAACTCAATGCGGTAGAAGAGATTATCACGATGACCAATGGCGGTACTGATTACACCTTCGAAGTTATTGGGAACCCGCAAACTACCCGAGCCGCATTCGAAGCGACCTGTCCAGGTGGAACAGCATGCATGGTCGGTGTGCCACCTGAAGGTGGTGAAGTAACGATACCAATGCGTCCGCTATTCTTCGACCGAAGGTTAATCGGAACCTCAGCAGGAACTGGCCGCCCACGTGTCGATTTCCCTTGGTTCATCGAGCTGTACAAACAAGGTCGGCTGAAACTCGATGAGCTCCAGTCGCGCTTCCGCCCATTGGACGAGATAAACGAGGCATTCGAAGACATGCTTTCCGGTGAGGTCGCACGGACGATCGTCCGACCATAGTCATGAACATCCTGATTATGACCGGCATCACGATGATGGACGTTGATGAAGCAACGCTCGATCGAATTCGCGAAGCTGCAGGACACGAAACAGAAATCACAGTCACGACAAGTATCGGTGAGGCAATCGAGGCCGCACCTGATGCTGAGGTGATCTTCGGCCGTATTGACGCGCAGATATTCGAACGTGCACATAACCTGAGGTGGGTTCACGCGAGCACTGCTGGTGCAGATGCTTATCTATTCGATTCATTCAGACAAAGTGACGTCCTGCTATCAGGAGACAAAGGTCTGGTAGGAAGTCATCTAGCCGAAACAGCGTTTGGGCTGCTGCTTGCGATCACGAGACGAATCGACCATTCATTGCTTGCCGCTGCTGAGTCATGGAACCATCGCGTCGAGTATCGCCGTCAGGAGTTCGAACTCGAGGGACTGACGATGGGGATCGTCGGTTTTGGAGGTACTGGAAAGGCAATAGCAAAACGTGCCGCCGCATTCGGCATGCATTGCATCGCGGTCGATATCGATCCGGTCGAAACAACCCCCGAAGTATCTGAAGTGTGGGGAGCCTCTTCTATCGATCGACTACTTACAGAATCTGATGTCATCGCCTGTGGATTACCACTTACAAATCAGACAAGAAATTTCTTCGATGCCCGAGTGTTCGAAAAGATGAAACCGACAGCTGTCTTTGTGAACGTTACACGCGGAGAAGTTTACGACGGTTACGCGCTTGCACAGGCGATCGAGAGTGGAGAGATATATGGTGCCGGACTAGACGTCGCTCCTGAAGAACCTCTGCCAGCCAATCATCCGTTATGGGCGACAAAGAACGTCGTAATGACGCCGCATACGGCTGGTGCGAGCCAGCTTCGTATTGGACGAAATCTCGATCGTTTCTGCCGTAATCTCGTTCATTACCGAACTGGAGAGCCACTGGAAGGCGCGATCGACAAGGAACTTGGATACTAGAAACCGCTATGTAGACGTTCTTAAGGAGTAGTTGATGGCTGATGATATTCCAACAACTATCAGTACTTTCCACGAGCGCTGGTGGGCAGGTCCACTGGCACGGCGTCGCATCATCCATCAACTCTCGGCATGGGAAGACGAAAGTTGCTCCTATCCCGATTGTGCTTGGCATGGGGTCATGCCTGGCGAAGAAAACTTAGTCGCACCTGCAGCACCACCCTGACGCTCTAATGCAGCGAGTCATCTCGCGGTGCTCCAGGTTGGAGATGCCAGTCCCTTTGTTCCGGAAAACTACGAATAAATCATTCTCGCGCCCTAGGTCTTTCGAGACTCAACATCATGTCATGAGGTGAACCATGACCAGGCTGCCAAATCTTATCAACCGCGATGATATCCCCGCGGAGTTAATCGAAACTTATGACAGAGTGGCGTCATTCCGGGGTGGTGCAGTATCTGGACCATACGGAATCCTGTTACACAGCCCGGAATTAGCGGAACGAGCTGCTGCACTTGGGCAATTTGTACGCTGGAATTCCGAACTGACAGCTGCGCAGCGTGAAACAGCTATTATTACTGCCGCACGTCACTGGGATGCCGAACTGATGTGGGGAGGTCACGTTCTACTCGCTCGCAAAGCCGGCGTTCGGGAAGAGGTGATCGATATAGTTGGATCTAAGGGAAACCTCCAGCTACTTACTGACGGCGAAGCAGCAATCATCAGCTATGTTCGTGAACTCCTTGAGACAAACCGAGTCAAAGAAACTACTTTCAGCTCACTGCACAGGCTTGTCGGTGATGCTGGTATCGTCGATCTAACTGGGCTGGTCGGCTACTACGCGACGGTTGGCTTCACACTTAATGCTTTCGAAGTGCCACCACCTCACGGCGTAGACCCGTTACCGGACTGAAAACCCTGAACAAGGAAAACTCCTCAATCTCAATGCTTGGTTCCATCTCAAGTAAACTGAGAACGTATCGCTATCGTGATGATGGAATCGTTCTTGGACCAAGACAGAAAGACCATGGTTGACCTGCCTAAAAAGATCGCTGAAATCACTCCCGCTTTCCTCAGCCAAATTCTTAACGCCGATATAGCCACAGTGACTCACGCTCCGGTACCTGCACAGGGGGCCATATCCACAACTACTCGTCTTGACCTGGATTACCTCGCAGAGACTAGTGGTCCGGCTTCGATTTTTGCTAAGTGCTCGTCATCGATCGAAGACGTCCGTCAGATGGCAAAGAAAAACGGTATGTACCGTCGTGAGGTGATGTTTTACCAGAAACTTGTTGAGGACTCACAGATACCTACACCGACCTGCTATTTCGCGAATTGGGATAGGACAAATGGAGATTTCCTGCTTCTCCTCGAAGATATGAGTAATAGTCGTGTGGGAAACTTCTACACCTCATCGCTCAAAGATGTCGAGCAGGTTATAGAACACCTGCCACACTTCCACGCGCATTGGTGGAATCAACAACGCCTCGATCAACAACGCTGGCTTTTCCCACTAGATCATCCTGCCGCGATCGAATCACTGTGGTCTGCATTCACCGCAGCACTCCCGGTAGCAAAACAACGCTTCCCAACCGAGTTCGACGGGGCCTTGGGAACAATCGCTGATGCTATCTCAGAACATTATCCAAAAATTGCTACTCACTATGCAATGCGACCAGCCACTCTCGTGCACTCTGACCTACATCTCCAGCAAATATTCTTCCCGAATTCAAAGGGAGGCCGTTTCGCGATCTGCGATTGGCAAACTGTTGGTCGCGGTTTCATGGGACAAGACCTAGCGCGAATCATCGTTACGAGTTTAGATCGCACGCTTCGTCGCACAGCGGAACGTAGCCTCGTCGAGTCTTACCACAAGCGCCTGATCAAGTTCGGTGTATCTAACTACACTCTCGATGAGTGCTGGGATGACTACCGACTCGGATTGACATGGAATGTCATTACGAACGTGAACGCGACCGCTTCGATTGATCGTGAAGCTATGGATGCAGAGGCAGCAACTTACGGCACAACTTTGACAGAAACATTCTTCGGTCGCCTAGAAGCAGCGCTTATCGATCTGAAGGTAGCTGCACTACTTGATTAGAACGCATCACCAGATAGTTAAATGACCAAGCCTCTGAAAACTAGCGCTCCTAGCTCATACCTTTTGATACAGAAACAGTAATCGCACGATCACGGTCGATTGGTGGGAAGAGTTAGTCAACGCTTGTTCAAAAACTTGCTCTAGAAAAAAGCTGATTTGTTAGACTCCGTGCCGCAACGCTTGCTCGACTCCGATCGCAGCCTGCTCGATGTCTTCCTCAGTGTTAAAGGCATGCAAGGATAAACGAACAACGTCGTTTTCACGCACGGACCGGCAGACAACCTGTCTCTCTGTCTGTAGCCACAACGAAAGATCAGCAGAATCAAGATTTTGTGCCCTGAAGCAAAATAACCCCGTCCGGGATTCATCGTTTCGAGGACTAACAACTGTTACTCCGTCAATTAATTCGAAACGTCGCTCGGCAAAACGATTCAGTTCGCGAACGCGATCAAAAATTGCTGACGGTCCCGATTCAAGGTATTGCTCTGCCGCATGGATCGCCCCTGCTGCAAGAACGGGTGCTACCGCAGAAACTTCAAACTTGCCAGGTACGTCGCTTTTGGGCGCAAATGTTCCAGAGAAATCCCATTCCGCAGCATGAGAACCATCGACAATCGACGGTGCGACACGAGGCAACGCATCAGAACTGATGTAGAGAGCGCCAATACCACGCGGACCACAGAGCCACTTCTGTGCGGGAATCGAATAAGCATCAATCCCGAGCGCATGGACATCAATCGGAATATGCCCTGCGGTCTGAGCACCGTCAATCACGACGAGTGCCCCAACCTGATGCGCCAGCTGAGTGATTTCTCGCACTGGAAACAGCTGACCGGTTGAGTAGGAAATCTCAGACAACATCACAACGGAAGTACGATCATCAAGAACCTCGGCAAAGCGCTCTAGAATAGTATCGTGAGTATCATTCGGTGAAATCGGAACAAAATCCACGGGCACATCACTATCAGCGCCAGCCTGATAAAGAGGTACGACACCAGATACATGCTCGACTGATGTAGTAACAAAATGACGCCCTGGCGTGATCTCAAGTCCTGCAAGTACCGTCCCAATTCCAACGCCGGTGCTCGAAGTAATCGCTACCTCGTCAGATTCCGCTCCAAGAATACTCGCAAGCAGTCCTCGTAGGCGTTCTTTCGACTCACGTGCGTCGTCTAATACGAATCGCATCGTCGGTCCATACTTCAACTCAAGATCGAACCAAGCTGTCATTGCATCGGTTATCGAACGAGAAGGTGGTGCAGAAAAACCAGTATTCAAGTACGCATATTCGTCAAATACAGGAATATCAGCGCGCAACTGTGTCCACCGCTCGTTGGTCATAAACCCCTCGAATCTCAACTACGTTACGTTACGCATTCACCGGCTTCTCGTTTTCTGATCCATCGCCACTGGCGAGCGGACGATTGTGCGGTGCCGAACTGTATGCACCACGGAAATCACGGAACGGACCATCTCGCCATTCAAGAGCTGCCTTCAGACCTTCTTCGCGCGAGATGCGACCAAACTCACCAGCAGCCGGACGATGCTTACTCATCGCTTCGACATCGGTACCAGACATTAGACCGGTACGTATTCCCATGATCTCATACTGCCTATTGACAGCACGCTTGTTGTAGGCAAGTAAATCATTGTCAATATGACCGAGACGTTCAGCAAATTGTTCCGTGAACTCTTCGAGCTGATCCGCCGGTACTGCGTAGGTCGCCCAGCCCATCCATTCCAAATCCTTTCCGGTAAAGGCATCGCCGGTATAAGCAAAAAGTCGAGCCTTTCCAGGTGGAAGGAACCAAGGAGCCCACATCATGTCCATCGTTCCCATCGCTCGTACAGGGGGATAACCAACCTGCGCATCTTCCGCGATGATTCTGAAATCACAGATCGAAGCAAGTTCAGTCCCACCTGCAAGGCAATATCCTTGGATTTGAGCAATTACTGGCTTGGAAAGCTCCCATATCATCCAGTTCGCCAGAATCGTGTGCCGCGACCAATCGTAGTGGTTTGGATGTGTCGAACCAGTATCTGGCATCAAGGAATGCGGCTCAACATATGCACTGGGCTGGGGCTGCGGTGCAAGATCATAGCCAGCACTGAATGCTCGACCAGACGCTCGGAGAATGATTACTCCAACCTCGCGATCAGCTTCTGCTTCACGCATGGCATGGAATAGTTCACCACGTAATTCGTGTGAGAGGGCATTCAATTTCTCTGGTCGATCAAGAGTAATGCGCGCAATTCGTCCTTCGGTTTCGTACTGAATGAAGTCGTATGCCGGTGTCATATCAAGTCCTCTCTATGCTCAATTTTCCTGCCAGTGCAGAATCGGCACAGGTCTCTAGCGATCAGAAACGCTATCAAATCCAGCACAGGAACCGGAAATAGCCGTGGGCCATAGTCTAAGGTTTGTTTATCCCAGAATTATAAACATCCTAGGAATGACTGGGTAAATTGACACTGACGAGAAAATCAATCGTACTAAAGTTCCTGCTCCTAGCCATCGAGCTCCACGTCACGTTCATAAACGAAAGTACCTTCGCCATCAGCGATACTGTCCAGATGACTCAATGCAGCGCTTCGCAGCGGAACACTTGGCAGTGAAGAGGACTGATTGTCGTCACCTGGACGAAGTCCGTGCCAAGCACATTCAGGCCAACTACAACCAGCAACATCCTCAGTGGGATGCTGATGGTTAGCCATTCGATCACCTAAATGCCACTGCCACCAACGCATCTCTCCAAATACTGCCAATTCAAACTCTTCAGTCATGGAATCCTTCTTTCAACGTCTTCTACTGCATCGTCTCACCGAAGAGAGATGAAAACGAGCTTGGCCAATGCGTTGAATTTTGCCAAGTACCACGGAGATCTCTGCAATTGTCCTCGACCATGAGTCCAGTACATTAACATCACGAGTGAATCCTAGAAGGGGTGCCTATGCAATCAGGAGATAAATATGGAAATGGAACATTACCTAGTCAAATAAGGTCAAACGTTTGCACAGGTATTAATGGGCTTGATTTTCACTATCTGGAAGCTGGTTTTGAAGGCAAAAATAAGCCACTCATAGTTCTCTTACATGGCTTTCCTGAACTCTCCTACAGCTGGAGAAACATCATCTTGCCGTTATCAGAATCTGGCTATCACGTTGTTGCCCCTGACCAGAGAGGATTTGGCGCGACAACCGGGTGGGAGAATTCTTACGTCTCAGACCTGTCTTCTTATCATCACGTTAATCTTGTAAAGGACATATTGGGATTTGTTTCTGCACTGGGATATGAAAAAGTAGCAAGTGTCATAGGTCACGATTTAGGAGCTGCTGTCGCCGGATGGTCCGCTCTAATCAGACCCGATATCTACGATACGGTCGTTATGATGAGCCCTTTTACCGGTGCTTCTCCCCTCCCCTTCGATACCACGACCAATATTAAAAAGGATAAAGATCCCGTCGACAGCATCAATGATGCGTTAGCTGCACTACCAAGACCTCGCAAGCACTACCAACACTATTACAGAACACGAATGGCTAACTCGGACATTACGAATTCAAAGGATGGATTGGCGGCTTTCATAAGAGCCTATTACCACCAAAAGAGTGCTGACTGGAAGGGCAATAATCCATTCCCTCTGGAGTCTTGGACACCGGAAGAGTTAGCAAAGATGCCCACTTATTACGTTATGGACTTGAAAGATACGATGGCTGAGTCTGTGGCAAAGCATATGCCAACATCTCAAGAAATAGCAGCTTGTAATTGGTTGAGCGAAGACGAGTTACAAGTTTATGTCTCAGAATATGAACGGACAGGTTTTCAGGGAGGACTAAACTGGTATAGATCTGCAGGTAGTGTCGAGAACAGGCGGAAATTAGAACTTTTTTCGGGGATGAAAATAGAAGTTCCCGCGATGTTTGTTGGAGGTCGGCAAGATTGGGGGAGCTACCAGCGCCCCGGTGCTATAGATCGAATGAAAGAAGAAGCATGCACACGTATGGATAAAGTCCACTTCGTCGATAATGCTGGTCACTGGGTGCAGCAAGAACAACCCGATGCAGTACTCAACCATTTGATAAGTTTCTTATGTGAAGTTAGATAGATGCGGCATCTCTAGCTTCAACATATTTACTTATGTTCAATAGAAACATCTCCATTTTTATTCCCCAGATCAAAGAATGCGCATCTCACTGCGTTGGGACACCATATCCATCTCAGCCTGAAAACGAGCAATGATGTGGTGACCTGATGAAATGGGAATTTCAGTTTCTTTAGCACACAATCCATACTCGCCGGCAATAAAAGCCTCTTTTTAACATCACTTACTTCATCGCCTTACCGAAGAGAAATAAAAACGATCAGCTATTCGATACTCGCAACAAGCTTGGTCAATGAATCGAACGTCGACATTCCCGTCGATTTGAGACGTTCCCGTGGCGCATGCCCCTCAGTGACCAATGCGCAATCAATGCCAATTGCAACGGCAACCTCATAGTCATGTTCAGTATCCCCGATGAGCAAAATACGCCTCCGAGGCACGGACAAACTCTGGATGTGAGCCAATCCCTGATCTAGTTTGCTCGCCGCATGATGATTGTCGGTGCCTATTAGCGCAGTCATTCGCTCAGCGATCCGAAAATGTGCTGTGACAGTTTCAAGCATCACCTGCTCGGATGCTGAAAGCACGGACTGTGTAACACCTCTCCTGTCTAACCAATCGATCACGCGATGTGCTTCAGAGCGGAGCCGATGATCACCCCAACGTTTCTGGTATTCGGCGATAAACTCGAGCGACAATTGCTCAAAAGATTCTTGCTGAAGATCGAACCCAACCCGTTCGTAGTAGCCTCGCACAGGAAATCCAAAAAGTTCGAGGTATCGCCTACGATCGATCCCAGGGAGCGACCTGCGCACTAGCATCAGATCCGCGATCTCTACAACTAGATCAACATCATCAAAAAGAGTGCCGTTCCAGTCCCAGATCACATGATCGTAACGCATCTGCGTTTCACCAACTGATCTAGCTAAGCGGTGAAAAGTCCGTCGGAGAGAGAATTCGATTTTCTAAATGATCTAGCAACGGTCCATCAATTTCGGAATCTGCACGTACCTTCTGCCAATCGGGGTCCGAGGTAAATGCTGCCCATGAAGTATCTCGAGCCGCTATGTTCGGATAGCTGAGTATGTACCAGAGCTCATCGTTACGACCACCAATGGTGTTACGCCAATATCCGACGTTAGTTATGCCGTGCTTCTCAAAGAGAGCTACAGTGTGGTCACGAAAACGTGCGATCAATGGCTCTAATTTACCTGGTGCTGCGCGATAGATCCGAAGCTCGTAAATCATGGTTATCCCTTTCAAAAAGAAACAGTTCCCCTCACAGAACGGCATCGTAACTCGTACTGCGCTACGTTTCGATCAAGGGATGAGCAAATGCTGTAAAGACAGCGACACTATTGATAGCCTCGCCAATCGCTAACCGAAAAACATCTGTCATCCAGAGGAGTAATACATCCTCCACATATCATCTGTTCTCGGAAGCCGTTGTATATCAAATAGCAGCTATCTCCTAATCCATTCCGAACACTCGGACGTTTGATGTTTACCCGAGGGTTCATTGTTCTCTGGATAGCGATGCTCGTCGCTATGGCAGGGGTCGGCATGGTCGGACCACTACTGCCGATATACGTCCGCGAAGATCTCGGGGGGCCTGAGATCGCCGTGGCTCTATCATTCTCCGGACTAGCGATTTCAATGATTATTGTCGCACCGTTCGTCGGTCGGCTTGGTGATCGATTCGGAGTGAAGCGATTCATCGTCAGTGGGTTCCTAATCTATGCGATCGGAGGCATCGGCTATAGCTTCACAAACAGCTGGGAACTAGTGATCACCTTTCGTGTTCTCTCTGGCTTCGGTGCTGGAACAATCTTTCCACTCTCACTCGCCTACATCGGACGGATTGCTCCACAAGGACGTGAAGGTAGTTACACCGGTGTCTTCGCTGTTTCTCAGATCGCTGGTTTCGGAGCCGGACCATTGATCGGTGGGGCAATCCGCGACGCCATTAACGTGGATGCCGCTTTTTTCAGCATGGCGGTCATGCTGACTGTCACAGGCCTTCTTACATTTTTCCTACTCCCTTCAGAGAACCGACTCGAACTTTCTGAGACAGTGACCGCCGACCAGCAGAAACATCGTTCTGCCATACCTTGGAATAGGATCGTGCGGCGAATCGACATACAGGCTGTTGTGGTTGCGAGTGTCGTCTTCTCGCTCGGCTGGGGTATCGCCGGAACGTACCTTGCGATATTTGTAGTCACTGAGGACGGGCTCGGAACAGATAGCGCTATGTTCGTAGGCCTGCTCCTAGGGGCACGTTCCCTACTAGGAATCGTATTCCAACCGATCGCTGGTTTTACAGCAGATCGAACGAACCGAGTCTCCCTGGTTGTCAGTGGCCTCTTCATCGTTGCAATCGCTCAGTTCGTAATACCCGATTTACCTAGAAGCTTCCTCGAAACGTCATTCTTCGGTGAAGCAATCACGATCGCACCCTGGTTGCTCGGCATAATCGTGATTGCTGGCATAGGTGAAGCGTTCGCTCACCCAGCAGAACAAGCAATCTTCGTTAGCATCGGGCGCAAGGTAGGAATGGCATCGGTAATGGGAATGTATCAAATGGGTAGTGGCGTGGGATTCCTCGCTGGATCGCTTGTCGGAGCAATCCTTGTAAGCACGATCGGTATCGATTCGGTCTTCCGTGCTACAGGCATCATCACTGTGATCGGTGCCATACTCTTCGCAATAATGATGCGCCGCGTTAACGCGCGAGAGAGCTCAACACAACTGGTATGAATCTCAAGGCTCATAGCTTTCGATAAACCTACCGAATGAGATCGTTACTCAGTATCGAGAAGTTAAGCAATCACGGACGGAGCTAATGCCTCCCGACATCGGAAAACTCATCCAACGACTAGATCAGTCATCTGGTCTAGTCGCATCTTTCGCTGAACCAGATTTTCGTAAAGTCTGGTTCGGAGCTGTGCTTTTCGCACTTGGTATGTGGATCGAACGTCTGGCTATCGGCTGGTTCGTTCTCGACCAAAGCGGCTCTGTCTTCCTAGCAGCGCTGTCATTCGCAATTAGAACTGTCCCGAACCTTATTCTCGGTCCAATTGGTGGCGTCATTTCAGATCGTGTCCCTCGAACGACTGTGCTTATGGTGACGTCGATCGTGCGAATGTCTACTGCGGTGTCGATGGCGTTAGTCGTATTCTTTGACTTCGCCACTATCCCAATCTTGCTGGTACTCGTCTGTCTAACCGGATCAACTATTGCCTTTTGGAGCACAGCATTGTTGCCTCTCCAAACAGAGATTGTCGGCCAAGCAAGACTAGGGAATGCGATCAGCCTGACTTCGTTCGGGCAAAGAGCGATCGGACTCGTTGGTGCACTAGCTGGTGGCATACTCCTTGCATGGCTCGGCCCTGCAGCAACATTGCTCATAAGTGCTGCTCCATTAGCTGCTGCCACGATCATCTTCAGTAGAGTGCATCAACCAGACAGAGCACCTCGGACCGAAACTAGATTTACCACAGATCTTCTGGATGGCTTTCGATTGATCTTCAAGACTCCGATGGTCCGTCTCCTGTTGGGAGTGATGATCGTCGTAGAGATCTTTGGATTCTCCTTCCATGGTCTTCTACCGGCCGTAGCCGAACGAATTCTGGAGGTAGGACCGGAGCGCCTCGGTGTGATCACGGGAAGTGTTTCGGTAGGCGCGATGCTTGGCACACTGCTGCTTGTCCTAGTAGCCGACCGCCTCCCGCGCGGATTGATGTTGATCACGGTGTTTGCCACTTTCGGAAGCCTGATAATAGTCCTAGGAAATTCGACAATCTTCTGGCTGTCAGTCGTGGCAGCTGCTGGTATCGGAGCCTCCGCTGCAATAGTTGACGCTCTCGAATGGATTATGCTTCAAGATAGTGTTCCTGAGACGCTTCGTGGGCGCGCGCTCGGATACTGGAACTTCGCCATCGGTTGGGGCTGGATCGGACCAATCACCCTCGGTGCAATTGCTGACGCCACCAGCGTCAGCAATGCTTTGACTTTCAGCGGAGCGGTGCTCGCAGCATCTGCAGTTATCATACTGGTCTCAGCTTCGAGCCTGAGACAGCGATGAAAAAACTGTTATCTTTTTCAAGTGAGCCAACAACAACACAATCTAAAGACGCGGTTCCCAAGAGAACCGATAAGTAGCGACAAAGGCGCCAACTACTCCCCAAAGCACGATCACGCCGAGATGGGCAAATTCAAACCCTGTTCCTGTCTCGAACGGGTTGAAAGCCGTTTGAAGCGCCTGCGATAGATGTTTTACCGGAAATAAATCTCCCACCAGCAAGAGCCATTTTGGGCCGTAATCGTCAATTCTCATGAATACATCAGAGATAAAGAACAGCGGGAGAATCGAGGCATTAACTACCGCCGGTGCGGCATCAGCGTTCGGAATAAAACTCGTAATCGCGAGCCCGAGAATCGAAAAGGTTGCGGCGCCAATACCAAGAGTGATTAACAATGCTGGCAACGTATCCGTCGGAACAGCAATGTCATAGAAAACTGCACCAAATAAAGTCACGATCACGACTAACACAATCGCGACTAGGGTCATAAATAACACACGACCGATCAGAAAAGACTCCACCGGAAGTGGCGTACCACGCAGGCGCTTCAACAATCCTCTGTCACGGGAGAAAGTCATACTCATTGCAAGCCCTGTGTAACAAGCATTGACTACCGAGAGTGCGGCAATCGCGGGAACATAGAAGGTTGCTGAATTCGTCTCGCCACCTTCGACCTGAAGCACCAGATCTCCGAATAATTGATTCAAGATCACAAAGACAAATAGCGGAAAGATGAAGGTAAAAAAGGCCGCCGCCGGATTTCGAGTAAATGCCAATGCTTCGTATCGTAGCTGTCGTATCCCAAGTTGGATCTTCCTCATCATAGTGAGCTGATCTGAGACTTCCGAACCGAATGGCAGCAGAAGTTCATCCGTTCCCCTTTCTCGTTTTATTTGCCTCGGTATCGGTGAGACGTAGATAGATATCCTCCAGCGTGGCTCCAGTTACGGTTAATCCTTCCAGTTCGAGCCCAAGTTGAGTCGCCTGGTTAGTGATCTTGGCCAATGTTTCTGTAGGCCGGGTGGTATGGATCGAAAACACGCCATCGGTAAGGGTGATCTCATCAGTAACGTCCTTAATCAAGACTGCTGTAGAAAGGCCTTGGCGAAACTGAATCGTTGACAAGTGATCACGACTCATCAGTTCACCAGCAGTACCTACAGCAACGATCTTACCTTCGACAAGAATTGCCAATCGGTCTGCTAGCTGCTCAGCTTCCTCCATGTAATGAGTGGTCAGGAAGATCGTTTTACCCAGAGTGCGCAGATTGCGAACGAGTTCCCAGGCTAAACGACGGGCGGCCGGGTCGAACCCAGTTGTTGGTTCGTCCAAGAATAGAAGATCAGGATCACCGGCGAGACTAACAGCGACATCGAGTCGGCGTTGTTGCCCTCCGGAAAGTCGCCTGACGCGGGTTGCTCGATGATCGGTCAATCCGACTACTTCCAACACCTCTTCCAGAGGTCGTGGATGAGGATAGAATCCACGAAACTGACAAATTGTCTCTTCAACGGTGAGATAAGGCTCAACACCAGTCGACTGGAGCACTATGCCTATCCGCTCTCGGAAAGTAGGACCAGGGTGAGCTGGGTCATGACCAAGCACGTCCACCATGCCGTCATCACGGTTCCGATGCCCTTCTAGGATCTCGACCGTAGTAGTCTTCCCTGACCCATTCGGACCAAGAAGCGCAAAGACTTCTGCACGATTGACGTGAAAATCAATCCCTCGAATCGCTTCGAGACGACCATAACTCTTGTAGAGCCCAGCAATTTCTATGACACGATCATTGGATGATGTCATGAACTCGTTGTACACAATCCGATACATCGGAACATGCAGTCAGTTCCTTGAACAAAGGATAGAACTATTAACAAATCATCCACAGAATTCACGACTAGAGGATTCAAGAGCACCACATATAAGCTGACTCAACGACCACAAAACTTGGCCGCACGCTTTTCTACGAATGCACTAGTCCCCTCACGTGCGTCGTGAGAAGCATTGGCCACACGACTGTATTCCTGATAAAGACGCAGTCCATCGGCGAGCGGCAACTCTCGTCCACGGTAGGCCAGTTCTTTGATCAATCGTACTGCGATCGGGGCGTTCGAAATGATCGACCCAGCTATACGTTCTACCTCTGGCAACAGAACATCAGGAGTGACCACGCGATTAACAAGACCAACTTTTAGTGCGGTCTCCGCGTCCATAAAATCACCGGTGGTCAATAGTTCGAGTGCATGTGACATCCCGACTAGATCTGGAAGGCGTAAAGCTCCATAGCCGTGAAGAATCCCACGCTTCACTTCCGGAGCACCAAACTGAGCCGTTGTCGACGCTATCCGCATATCGCACAACAACGCGAGTTCAAGGCCACCGGCAAGACAATATCCATTGACGGCAGCGATCATTGGCTTGCTGCATTGCAAACCTTGATCAAAACGGCGAGCGCGCCAAGGCTGCCAGTCACCTAGGCGATCTTGCTCTGCAAGTTCGCCTAGGTCGTGACCAGCGGAAAAAGCACGATCGCCTGAACCAGTAACAATCACTACCCGCACAGTGGGGTCATCCTCAGCGGAGCGAAGGGAATCGCCAATCATTGCATACATCGCATCAGTCATCGCATTCATCTTTTCCGGGCGATTAACCGTCAGTCGAGCTATATGTTCGTCAACAATGTATTCGATTTCGGCCATTGTTCTGCTCCCGAGACTCAGCCTATTACCACGATGACATGCACCTGAATCTGAAATGCCATTCAAACCGCATAGAAATGTTCAGCCGTCCTTTTCGTAACAGGTAGGAAAGAGCCTCAACCAGTAGGCAATTTATTTGGAATACCTAGTTCTGAGGTAATACTCGCAAACCATTCGATTACCTCGGGGTGGTAGGGAATACCTCTCTCCATACGTTCTGCTTCCTCTTCATGTTCTGGCAATCCAGCGTAATACACTCGATCACGTCCAGGAGCAGTCGGGGCTTCACGGATACGCCTTAGATAATCGTCCATGTCATCTTTGAACTGTTCGAGGTCGGTGAACGCGTCAATCCGGTAGGCGATCATGTGGTGTGCAGCACCACCGCGACGGAAAGGTCCGGCTCCACCACCCGCTAGAGCGGAAGTGAGCACTTCGACCATGACACCGAGCCCAAAACCTTTGTGCGAACCGATCTCGCGTGTTCCACCGAGTGGCAGCATCAAGAATCCATCAGGTAATGGGCTCTCTTCCATAATCGGATCGCCATCAGGTCCTGAAACCCAACCCGGCAAAATGTCGCGCTGAAGCCGTTCGGCAAGGCGAACTTTGTTACCAGCAACGGAGCTCATGGAAGCGTCGAATATGAATGGGGCTTCATGGCGTGCAGGTATTGCCACGCCAATCGGGTTCAAACCGATCAGTGCCTCCGCACCAAAGGTGGGTGTAACCGAAAGCCCTCCAGCAGTCATAGAGACACCGATCATATCGTGCTCGAGAGCCATCGCCGCAGTGTAAGCAGCAGCACCGTAATGGCCACCACGAAAAACAC
The DNA here is from genome assembly GCA_002455955.1 of Dehalococcoidia bacterium UBA6627. GTDB lineage: Bacteria > Chloroflexota > Dehalococcoidia > UBA2979 > UBA2979 > UBA6627. The sequence goes on along the minus strand of DKLZ01000030.1, from coordinate 2,163 downwards.
TCACAGAACCAATACCGTATTGCCGAGCACGTTCGATCGCGATATTCATCGCCTCAGGCCCGATTACGCCACCATGTGCTCCATCAGAATCGATTGTGGCAACGGCAGCAGCTTCGTGAGTAATTTTCCACTCTGGATTGAGATTGATCTGACCTTCGCGAATACCTTCCACATAGCGTCTCAGCATGTTCGATACTCCATGCGAATCGATACCTCGCGTGTCCGCATAAAGTAAAACGTCGGTCGAAGTTCTCGCATGGTCTTCCGGCATACCAAGCGCCGTAAAGATGTCATGTACGGTCTGTCGCACCAGATCGGGTTCGACTCTTACAGCTTCATCTTCAGGAACATGAAATTGCTCAAGCATTTGTGGCCTCCTCGCGAGGCACAATACAGTGCCAAATAGTGGATGAGCAGTCGGTTAGAAGGCAAAAATAGCCGACCAGTGTCACGCTCCAAAACATTAGCCTTCTTCAATGCAGTGATGATAGCAATTGAAAGCACGAGTGATCGGCGTCCACATACGCACCAACAAGCCATTTCCACCAGTATTCTTGCGCTATTAGAGGGAACTTCAATAGAGACGCAAAAAGTCTTATTCAAGCTACCCTGAGGTACGCCTCCACTTACGTAGAGAGACCATCTCGCGCGGCGGGTTCTCATGTTGGCCAACTTCGACATAGGAGACTTCGGCGACATATATGTCGCCATGCGAATCAACAGCAACGGCATGTGGCCAAAGAAACTGATCTGGGTGCTCACCTGGGAGCGACTTACCGACACGAGTGATTAGTTCACCATCGAGGTTATAGACAGAGACGCGGTGGCCCAAATCAGGCACACCTTTTTGGACAGGTGGCGGGCCTTGTTCAGCTACATAGACACCTTTATCTTCACCTCGGCCAGTCCAAACAGCTACAGCATGGTGAACATGCCAGGTTTTGCGATGCTCACCTTCTAGCGAGAACGTTTGCACGCGATGATTTTCACGATCGCAGACAATCACACCATCTTCACCAAACATCGCTATGTTGTGTGGGAGGCTGAATTGACCATCGTCGGAACCAGGAGTCCCCCACGATAGCTTCAGATTACCCTGCGCGTCGTAGCGGTGTACTCGGGAATTGTTGTAACCATCTGAGATAAAAATATCGCCGGTAGCCGGGTCGACAGCAACGTCAGTGGGACGATTGAAAGGCTCTCCACCCTGTGCCTCGGAAGCAACACCAGTGCCGATGACCATTAGCTCTTCGCCAGCCTTGGTGGTCTTGTGAACTTTGTTGTCCACAACATCGACAAGCCAAAGGTTTTCTTCATGATCGACACGGATAGCATGAGCCCACATGAAACGGTTACCAGCCCAAGTAACCATAGGATTACCGTAGGGATCGATGATATCGATCGTACCAGTGTAAGGGTCATCGTTACCCCAGCAGTCAATCATATTGCCTTCAGGGTCAAAAACCATGACAGGCATATTCCCGCGGCTGAAGATATACACATTATCGTCGCCGTCGACCGCTACTGCTGTCGCCTCTCGCAGATAAAGGCCATGTGGGATTTTCGCCCATCCGGTAACAGCCTCGTAAGTAGTGTTTCGGGTTGGTGTACCAGGCATCAAAACATCCTCTCGCCAGATGGGTATCTACGAGTGAATTCTCGCGCCAAAAGTGACAGTTGACAACGTGCTGTCAATGATGCGCCATCAATACAATTCGTCTAGTGAATATTGAGTGAAAGACTAAAAAGGCGCTCAACACGATCACTGCCGGAAGCGTAAGGCAGTATCGGTAGTAAAATCGAGGTAAGTAATCGCCTCACTCAGGGAAAAGCGCTCACGTTCAAAGCGGATCTCCGGCTCTCCATTCACTTCAAAAAGATTGGCACCCAATCGCGGGAATTGTTCATGATGACTTTTCTCATCTGCAGGTAGATTGTCTTGAAGTAGATTAGGCTGCTGTTCGATCAACAAAAGGAATGCATCACAACAAGCGTGAACCGCTGTTAACGGGTCGCCATCACGCATCGAATCTGTCGCCTGCTCCAGCAGAGTACGGACATCAGAATCCTTTACGTCTTCGTATCGAGCCATTCGTCCGCCTCCGATTGAGATCTAAATAGAGGAATTGATCGGGTAAGGCACACCTTCGAGCTGCCGCTCTC
>DKLZ01000048.1 GCA_002455955.1 Dehalococcoidia bacterium UBA6627 | reverse complement strand
CCTTGGCCAGGATTTACTCCTGATTTATTAAGTATCATCTTGGTCGTTGCTTCACAAGCAAAAGGGAGTGTGCTGATTCATCAAAAAATGTTTGAATCGCGTCTTTTCTTTGTAGATAAATTAATTGATATGGGAGCTCAAATTATATTATGTGATCCTCACAGGGCTACTGTGATTGGATTAAATCATCAATCCAAATTTAAAGCTACAACAATGACTTCCCCTGATATCAGGGCAGGAGTTTCCCTGCTCTTAGCTGCACTTGCAGCAGAAGGGGAAAGCACTATTCATAATGTAGAACAAATTGATAGAGGGTACCAAAATATTGATTTAAGATTAAATGCTATTGGAGCTCAAATTACGCGAGTAGAATAATAACTAAAATTATGAAAAAACTAATACCTTTTATATTAATTAACTGCTTTGTCATTACATTATGCTTTAGCCAAAAGACAGGATTAAAAATAGGTGATATTGCGCCTGAATTAGCATACAATAACCCAACTGGGAATAAAATGAAACTTTCTAGCTTAAGAGGAAAATTAGTGCTTATTGATTTTTGGGCTAGTTGGTGCGGACCATGTCGCGTACTCGGACCAGTGCTTGAAACAGTAGCGAAAGACTATGGCGACGAAATTCAATTGGTGAAGATAGACACTGAGACCAATCAGAAAATTGCTAGTCACTATGGGATCAGTAGCATTCCGGCAGTCAAAGCTTTCCGTGACGGGAAACTGATCGATGAATTCATAGGAGCGCTACCAGAACAAGAAGTCCGAGCGTTTTTCAACCGCATCCGTCCCAGCGAGGCTGACAACCTCACCCTTGAAGGTGAAGCGGAACTGAGCATCGGTAACATGGAGGCCGCACGTGTGCTGTTTGAGGAGGCAGTGTCTGCTGATGAGAATCATCCGGGAGCGACACTTGGACTGGCATCAGTACTCGTTGATGTTGGAGAGTTGGATCGCGCAGAGGAACTTGTCGGGCGAGCGTCAAATACTGAACGCGCAAAGCAACTATCTGCTCAAATAAACTTGCTTCGGGCCGCAGCTAATCAAGACAAAGCCACACTAGAGAACCGTATAAGCTCCAATGAATCGGACATCGAAGCACGTTACCAGCTCGGAGCACTCTTACTCTCAGTCAGTGAGTGGGAGAATGGATTTGAACACCTGCTGGAAGTAATGATCGGCGATCGCAAATTCGCTGACGATGGCGCTCGAAAGCTCATTTTAGACGGTCTTGAGCTGCTCGGTCCCAATCATCCACTCACATCAGAGTATCGGCGGCGTCTGACAAATTTGTTGTTCTAAGTCTCGGGCGATCAAAATCTGACGAGACACCGTTGCTAGCTACTAAGTAGTTCATCCAGAACAGTTACGATCTCCTCTGATTCCATGATCCCCTGGAACTTCGCTGCCACGGTACCGTCTGGTTTCAGCACAAAGACGAATGGTTCTGCTAGCAAACCCCACTCTTCAGCAGTCGGTACCGAGATGAGTTCACCTTGGCGAGCGGCTGCAAGATCGAATGGTTCGATGTGAACAATTTCGACGGTGGTCCCATAACGTTCATAGATAGGCAAAATCACTGATTCCATCACGGGGCCACAGAAACGTGTCTGGCAGAACGCTGGCGTCACAAATGCAACGACTACCGGTTTCCCTGTGTCTAATGCCTCTGCAATCGTTCGTTCATGGAACGCTCGATTCGGAGGAATGGCTGAGTCGATCTCAGAAATATCAGTCACATCTCGTAGCGTGCGTTGTTTGCTTCTCGGCACAACCGCGCCAATAGCCGGCTCGCTACTCTCTTCAAGCACCCAGAAAGTGAACCGAATTCCTTCGTAACGTTTTCCGTTTAATTCGACATCGGCCTCAATGCCCCACCAACCTGGCTCGTGTAGGTCCAGATGTGCGACATAGACTGTCGATTTCGGACCTTCGTGCAAATGAATCGTTCCATCATCATGATGATGGTCGAAGGTTGTCGTGAGTGAGCGTGGGTTCGCAATCACCTCAGCATGCGCTTCAACGATTTGCGACACTTTCTCCGGCTGATCATCGAACCAGTAGGTACGCATGACAACAGAGGCATCCGACAGTAAAGCCCCTCTATCAGTGAGTGCGATCGCCAATCGATTCAAACCAACGCTAGGTGGTGAAGTGGCCCGAATTACAGAAAATGGAACATCAGCTCCACTCTGAGCGATCGCCTCCGCGCTCCAGATCGAATCCTCTGAGTCTTTGCAACCAGCGAACATCGCTATCGCCACAAAAACAAATACTGGCAACCATCCTCGAAGAAACATTTGCAGTACCCCTAGAACGAGAATGCTATTGGCATAGCGGGACGGTCTGCTGACGACAAATTATTCCTCATATCATCCGTGAATAAGTAACCTCGTTCTATGGGAAGGCAACCATTCATACTTTGTCCCGCATATACGCCGTCGCAAGGGCGTCAGCGTACTCATTCCAAAGTGAACCATCATGCGCACGAATCCAGTGAATCCGTCCTTTAGGACGTTCCTGTGCTAGTGCATAAGCTTTTTGCACTAACGCAAGATTCTTCACTGGCCCACTAGATCGCTTCCAACCACGTTTATCCCATCCACTAGCCCATTTTGTAAGCGTGTCTACTACCAACTTGCTGTCCGAATAGAGATCACATGGTTCATCAACGTTCAGAAGTTCAAGGCCAACAATCATTGCCTGAAGTTCCATACGATTATTCGTCGTATTTGGATCGAAACCGTGTCGCTCCTCAAGAACAATCCCATCTTTGACGCGCACAACACCCCACCCACCAGGACCTGGATTGCCGATGCATGATCCATCAGTAAATATTCCCGATTGTGGTCCCGCGTTAAACCGCTCGAGAACATCCGCGGTAGTCAGCGTCTCTCCATTTTTCGTCGAACGGCCACGCTTTGCTGATCGATTGTGACGGTTATTCAAGGCTGACTCCGTTGTAAAGCATCACCGGATCACCACCAAATACATCACTCTCAAGATTCGCTACTACTACAACTGGTCGATCGGCAACTATCACGGCGCTTCCGACCCAGCCATCAGGGAGTACTCGGTGCTCCCATTGCACGAAAGTGCGTTGACCTCCAACAGTCGTAGCACCGCTAGGGAATAAGCCATCCGGAAATTGTTTCGAATAATAAATGACCGTAACTTGGGCTGCCGAGCCATCAAAACTGAGTACGCGAAACCATGAGTTCCACCCGTTAAAGCCCCCCCACGGCCCGAAGTTCTTATTCACAACAGGAAGCACCACTTGCCGAGACGCTTCTTCTGCCGTGAAACCTCGATAGTCAGCGAAAGCACCATCCGCAGATAATCGCTGAGCTACGACTGCAATCGGTGCCAAAGCCTCCATCCTGACGGTACCGAAAAAGGTACTGGGCAGCGTCTTGCCCAGTGGAAGACAACCAGCGATACCATCTCCACGCTGATCGCACGTGAGCGCACCAAAAAGCAAAATACTATGCTCGATCTCGATCTGGTCGCCTTCGGCGTTCTTGCCATCAAAGAGAAGCGTTACTTCATTCGGCACTTCCGGCGTGCCACCGAGAATGCGAAAACGCGTGCTCCATGTTGTTTGACCTTGCGTTGCATTGCGATCCACAAGTGGTAAGACAACAACATGACTGAGTTCGTCTTCGCCAAATGATCGATATGTAGCTAGACCAGGACCGTTGCGTGCCCGCGTGTCCACAATGACAGACAGCGTCTGTTCACTAGCAGTGACGCCGGCATCTGTCGGAAAAGTATCGACAACTGCGGAACCATCGAATCCAAGCGGAATCGGCAACGACGTCTCATCACGAACCCACGTTGCTCTTGGACCGAGAAGAATCCCTCCCGAAGAGCAACCTTCTCCTGGCATCGGAGGGTCGACAACGAGTGCTGCTAGCGATTCTGGTTCGAAGTATCGAATACCGACACAAGCAGACTCCATGCTGTTGGTATTTTTGATCGTGATGCCCGACACAGTTTCATCTGTGTTTTCGACGATTGGTAAAAATTGTCGGCCACCAGAACTCCCGAGACGCAGTGCGTCACCACCGATCTGAAAACTTCCATCCGGTAGGAAAGTATCCCTAGCAAGCATCGATACGAATGGCTGATCAACGGTGATGTACGCGGAACCTTGATACCCCTCTTCGAGATCATCGAATGACTGCTGGAAAAACGACCAGCCGAATCCTGGTTCGAGCGCACCACATTTACCCACTTCTGGACAGCGGTCAATCGCGACCAGAGCGCCGCTCTGATCGTAAAACTCAAGCTGAATCGTTGCTGCACTGGTGCCTACGTTTTGGATACGAACCCATGAGTTCTCAATCGGTAACAGAACCGATTGTGCGAGCAGTGTCCTACCACTAGTAGCACAAACGAGCAGTACGACAACAAGCAATCCCAACAGCGTAAGGAATCGCGTCGGCAAGAATCGACCACGAAACGGTCGTGGGTGCACCAACTGGCGCCCTCTCCATACCCCGCCGAAACGGTCGATATCAACGACCGCACTATGATCATACGGCAGGCTTACGGTGGGGTCGCGAAGAAAATAAGCGGATTATCGGTAGTCGACGTTGCACCTCGATGCTACGCTGCGGCGCTGGACGCACCGCGCGTCTCCTCCGGGGTGTAGCTCAGCTTGGCAGAGCGCTTCGTTCGGGACGAAGAGGTCCCCAGTTCAAATCTGGGCACCCCGACCATACCTCCCGCTTTTATTTTGAGTTTCTGAAGATATCTCGTGCACCTAATCTCCTACCTGAATGCGCTTGATGGCGACAAATGCCGCATCGGATCCGGATGGCGCTTTACTGTGATCGAACGGCAGTACCTCCGCGTCAAAGCCAACCTCTGTCAGAATACGCAGCCAAACGTCGCTCCCGAACAATCCCATGACATGCCGATCATGCTCTACATGTACCGAACCATCGCTGTCACGAAGCAAATACGCAAAATCGTGGGTATAGGTAGTGTCGTCAGGGTCCGGATCCCAGAGCCACTCCATATACCGCATCGCGCGCCGTTCGCCATCGTGCCCGCCACAGCCGGTGGTAGAACGAAAGTTCTCGCGAGTGTGATCGGGCGCGAAGACCGCAGCACCACCCGCACGCAGGTGCACGAACGCCGTGTCTAGCGTTCGTCGAAGGTCTGACTCCGTAGTGATATAGCTAATAGCATCGTGAATCAGCACAGCGTCGAAAACACGCTGCAAGCGAACCGAGCGCATATCGCCGATGATGTGCTCCACTTCTGGGTTGATGGTCTTGCTCAGTTCGATCATCTCAGGCGATAAGTCGACGAGCGTGAGCGTGAAGCGCTGCTTCATATGTGAGGCGACATTCCCACCTCCTGAACCGAGTTCCAGCAGGCTTCGCAGTGGTCCGTTGCACTTACTCTGGAGGACGTCACCGTAGAATCGAGTGTCTTCCGCATACTCTGCCGGTGCGGTGAGGAGATGAAACCACGAAGCAAGCTCTGTGTAGAGTTTCGGGACGTCATTGCCGAGTTTTGGGTCCTTCATTGGTGTCTCTCTGACCTTTATCGGTCGGGTCACCTATGGTCATGCCGCCACAAGACCTCTGTGTGGTGTACCGCAGACGCTTCAGAGGCCGCGCGAAGAGTGCATATTAACGCTCTCGGTTCCTTCACCACATTACCGCCGACAACGATCTCGAATCACTGGTGCATTGCGTTTGGCACTGTGGTGAACAAAACCGTCGTCACCTCAAGTGGAGGTGTAGCAACGCTTCTGATATACGACTAAGCTACGTGAGCGAAACTGACTCTGGGCCTAGGGGGCAATAAGATGACGACGAAGACACGAGCAGCGATCAATGCAGTTTTTGGAGAACCGCTGTTAGTTGACGAAATCGAGCTCGACGATCCGAACGAGGAACAAGTACTGGTCAAGCTATTCGCGACTGGCCTCTGTCATTCTCAACTGCACCAGATGAACAATCCCGACATGGCAAGACCAATGTTGATCGGGCATGAAGGCACAGGTGTGGTCCTCAAAGCGGGAGCGAAGGTGTCACACGTCCGTGAAGGCGACCGTGTGATGATCCAGTTCGTTCCAAGAGACCTTCCAGAGGGTATGACCGAGGCAAATAAAACGACATATCGATGGCAAGGCAACGAGTACACAGCGAACACTGCCTATACCTGGGCAGAACACGCGCTGCTGAATGAACAAATGGTCGTACCGCTACCAAATGACGTGCCGACGGACGTTACAGCGATCATTGGTTGCGCTGTTATCACCGGTGCTGGAGCCGCTTTGCACACCGCGAATGTCCAGCCGGGCCAATCGGTGGCCATTTTTGGAGTAGGTGGTGTCGGTTCGAACATTCTCGCTGGTGCGAAGATCGCCGGAGCAGACCCGATCATTGCAGTCGACCTGCAGGAAGGAAAACTAGGGTATGCGAAAGAACTGGGAGCGACACACACGGTAAATGGAGCTGACGTAGACGCACCCGAGACCATCAAGGAACTCACTGATGGTGGCGTTGACTTCGCATTCGATGCAATCGGTGTCGATGCGGCATTTCAGCAAACAATCGAGAGTGTCAAAGCTGGAATCCTTGGTGTGCGACGCGGTGGTACCGCCGTCTCGGTAGGAATCACTCATGGTGAAGTCGCCCTGCCACCTCGAATGTTCCCATTCGGAGAACGATCGATCATCGGGTCGATGGGTGGCTCGGAACGGCCAGCCATCACGATGCCTCAGTACATTGAATGGTATCGAGAGGGCAAACTACCCTTAGACAAGCTCGTATCCACTCGGTACGACAACCTCGATCAGATTAACGAAGGAGTGAGAGCATTGAGGGCCGGTGAGATTGAGGGACGATCAATCATCATTTACGACCAGCCGTAAATAGAAGGCATACCTCAACAGGGCAATGCCTGCATGAAAAAAGGCCACGATTAGTTGATGATCGATAACAGACCACCCCGCGTCTTAATCACGCGGGCCGAGGAAGTCGTTGGAGAACGTTGGGAGGACTATGCCGTCGCAATCGAGCGTTTTGGCGCAGTTCCTGTTACCGCCGACCTTCAAATGGGAGACGCAGGTTTAAGGCTTCTATCCTCATGCGAAGGATTGATGGTCACAGCCGGTGTCGATATCGATCCACAACGTTATGGAGAGCCTCAATCGGACCGTGTCAGTGAAGTGAACTCGGAGCGAGATGCCTTCGAAGAATCGCTCCTTGCAGCCGCACGCGAAAAAAATCTACCAATCCTCGCGATCTGTCGTGGCCATCAAATATTCAACACTTCGAGAGGTGGCACACTGCTACAACATCTCGAAGAACGTGAACCTCATCGAGCACGTCGCGGAGCGGACGGTAAATCGATTGCTTCAGGCTGGCATGACGTTGCAGTAGCTCCTGGTTCGCTCCTGGCACAGATAACAAAGTCCAGCTCTATCCGAGTCAATTCACGCCACCATCAAGCGGTGCTCACATCTACGATTGCACCTGGGCTCCTACCTACCGGAACTGCTGAACAGGACGTAGTCGAGGCACTTGAAGATCCAAGACTGAGTTGGGCACTAAGTATCCAGTGGCACCCAGAACGTCCGGAAATGTTGGAGAACGAGTCACTGAGGAATTCCTCTCCCGATATTTTTGAGGCGTTCGTCGCTGCTTGTGCTGCGGGAACACGATCGTGACCAATAGGAGTTCACCGTTCCTATACTTCGCCTACGGGTCAAATCTTGACGAGGAGCGACTTCATATCCACTGCCCATCAGCGGGTTTTGTTGGGATCGCGCAGCTTGCGAACTATCAACTCGCGTTCAGTATTGAAAGCACCAACACCTGGCATGGTGGCGTTGCCGATATCAGACCGATGCCACAAGAGGTAGTTTGGGGTGCACTTTGGATCATCGATGAAGAACATTCTGATCCGCTAGACCGCCAAGAAGGAGTATTCCGAAACCCTCCGGCATACGAGAGGCTTCTGGTCGACGTTAAAACTCCAGCTGACGACCGTGTGAGGTGCCGTTCCTATCAGGTCGTCAATCCAGACAGCCATACTCACTTACCGTCACCCGCCTACCTCGAGACTATCTTGCGTGGAGCACGGGCAATCGGACTACCTGCGAACTATATTCGTGAACTCGAAGCAATCGACACTAACGGCTACGAGGGAGCTAGCGCTCACTAATTGAACTACTCGATGAGCACCATCGACCGTGTTGTAGGGGGCATCACAGATAGCGGTTCTCCCCGCAGAATGACCCGATACGAAGAGGTAAAAGACCTTCTTCTCAAAAGCGATCTATAGCGGGTCACACTGGTAAACTAGATGGTACTCCCCATGTCTGATCCGAAACCGGGAACGATTGCTGTTTGCGGTCGCCAACCGACGGAGAACGCATGGTTCAAAACCCACCGGAAACTGCGAACGCTGACAAACTCGTCCGTATCGAAGACGAGATGCGTGTCTCGTATCTCGACTACGCGATGTCGGTCATCGTCTCGCGTGCACTACCTGACGTCCGCGACGGTCTGAAGCCCGTACAGCGACGAATTCTGTTCGGAATGCTTGAGCTCGGTTTAGGGCCTGGTTCGGCCTTCAAAAAGACCGCTCGTGTCACCGGCGAAGTAATGGGTAAGTATCACCCTCACGGTGATTCAGCAATATACGACGCACTCGTCCGTCTCGCTCAGGACTTCACGATGCGTTACCCGCTGATAACCGGACAGGGCAACTTCGGATCGATCGACGGCGATCCACCAGCACAGATGCGTTACACGGAGGCGCGACTCAACCCAATCGCGAGTGAGTTACTTGTAGATATCGACCGAAACACGGTCGACTTTCAATCGAACTTTGACGACTCACTTAACGAACCGATCGTTCTACCTGCGCGACTACCGAACCTGTTGCTGAACGGTGGTAGCGGTATAGCAGTCGGGATGGCAACAAATATCCCACCACACAACCTGAATGAGATCGCGGGTGCAATCCAACTCATCATCGACAAACCGGATGCAACACTCGACGACCTGATGGAGATTGTGAAAGGACCGGATTTTCCGACCGCCGGAATGATCTTCAATCGGGCTGAAATCCGTCAGGCCTACTCTACGGGTCGAGGTCGCGTGACGATGCGGGCAAAGCTAGAACAGGAAGAATCAGCACAAGGACGCCTACAGGTCATTGTCACCGAATTACCGTACCAAGTGAACAAGGCCAATTTACTCGAACGCATAGCAGGTCTGGTCCGTTCAAAGAGGATCGAAGGCATCTCGGATCTCCGAGACGAATCTGATCGTCACGGCATGCGCATGGTGATCGAATTATCACGAGGCGCTTCTTATCAAACGGTGCGGAATCTCCTCTACAAGCACACAGCCCTGCAATCGACGTTCGCCGTCAACATGCTTGCACTTGAAGATGAGCAGCCAAAAACCCTCACACTGAAAGAGGCGCTCAAGGCATTCATCGACCATCGACGTAAAGTGATTCGGCGTCGCGCAGAGTTTGATCTCGAAAAGGCGCAGGAACGCGCACACATCCTTCAAGGTCTACTCAAGGCACTCGATGTGCTCGACGACGTGATCGCTACGATTCGACAGGCCGAGTCGGCTGATTCGGCGAAAACACAACTACAAGAAAAGCCATTTGAACTCAGCGAGCAGCAGGCACAAGCCGTCCTCGACATGCAATTGCGACGTCTTGCACAACTTGAAAGTGAAAAGATTCAAACGGAATTCGAAGAGTTAATGACCTTAATCGCAGAGCTCGAAGAATTACTCGCCAGCCCCGAAAAAATCGACACGGTCATCAAAGCCGACTGCGAGCAGTTAAAAGAGCAGTTCGGTGACGCTAGACGTACGCAGGTATTTGAAGCTGCAGTAGAGGACTTCTCCGAAGAAGATCTGGTTCCGCATCAGCAAATCGCTGTCACAATCTCCAACCGAGGTTATATGAAGCGCGTGCCGCTAGAGACCTACCGAGTTCAAGCTCGCGGGGGCCGTGGTAAGACGGGAATGACGACACGCGAGGAAGATGCCGTTCGGCACCTGATCGTGTGCGATACCCATGAATCATTACTAATGTTCACGAAAAATGGGAAGGTCTTTTCACTTAAAGGTTACGAGGTACCCGAAGCATCGCGTCAGGCTCGCGGACTACCAGTGGTGAACCTGATCGAGATGACAACAGAAGATCAAGTGACCGCAGTCGTCACCGTCGACGACTTTAGTCGCGACTCTCTCGTGCTCGCCACCGAGAGAGGAGAGGTGAAACGAACACCTCTCGCTCAATTTGAATCGGTGAGACGAGCCGGCTTAATCGCGATGAACCTCAAACCTGGTGATGTATTTCACTCGGCGCTCGCCGCAAGTGAATCCGATGATGTAATTCTCGTCTCTAGTGATGGAAAAGCGATGAGGTTCAATGTTGGATCATTGCGCGTTGCTTCCCGATCTTCTGGTGGCGTCCGCGGCATCAGGCTGCGTGAAGATGCAGAACTGATCGCTCTTGTCGCCGATTGCGATGGAGATGATCTACTCGTGGTGACCGAACTTGGTATGGGCAAGCGCACACCTATAGCGGAATACTCACGCAAGGGACGAGGGGGGCAAGGGATGCTCACTTTCCGCGTGAGCGAACAAACCGGTCCGATCGCCGTCGCAGCAATTGTCACCGAAGACGAAGAATTGATGCTCATCTCCACTAACGGCGTCGTAATGCGTACACCACTTCAGACGATCAGTCAGCAAGGACGATCGACTCGTGGTGTACGAGTAGTGAATCTGGATGAGGAGGATCGCGTAGCATCACTGGCCCGAATTAACCTTGGCGCCGGGAGTGGCGACCCCACTGATGGAGACAAGAAGAAGTAGCGCGAAAGCAGTTAGACTCATCACCTAACATATTGACGTTCGGACTATCGGGCTCTGATCCCTAGAATCGTTTTATGGCAGAAATTCCCACGACTCCTGAATCCGGCGAGTTTGCATTGATCGAGAGAATCATCGAGCGACTCGGTGATGCAGCTGCTACGAGCATCATCGTCCCTTCTGGTGACGACGCCGCGATCTGGGAAACAAACACCGGCGCGGCCGTCGCAACGATCGATACGCTCACCGCAGGCACGCATTGGCGAACCAACACAATGGACTATGCAGATATAGGTTGGCGAACCGTTGTTGCGAACGTTTCAGATCTGGCGGCGATGGGTGCTGAACCTAAGTATCTTCTAGTTGCAACGTGCTTGGGACCATCTACAACAACGACCGATCTGGACCTATTCATCGATGGCGCAGCTGAGGCATGTCGATCCCATAACGTACGAATCGCTGGCGGCGATATCGTACGAGGTGAAACAACGACATTCACGATCGCTGCGTATGGAGATGCTCAATTCGATGGCACAGAGCTCCTTGCGTTACGCCGTGAATCCGCTCGTGTCGGTGACCTGGTTGCCGTCTCGGGTCACCCCGGGGCTTCGGCCTCTGGTCTCATGTTAATCGAGCGTGGACAAAGTGAAACTACAAAGGGGCAGGCGTTAATTGCAGCACATCGGCGACCAAGAGCTCGATTCGAACTCGGACAACGGGCAATCAGATCTGGTATTCGGTCTGCGATCGATATCTCCGACGGACTACTTCAAGATCTTGACCACGTTGCGAAAGCTTCGGCGGTCGGTATCGAAATCAATTGTGAATCACTTCCCATCCATTCGGAAGCGGTCGCACTAATCGGAAAAGGGATAGCACTCGAGTTAGCCTTGGGAGGTGGCGAGGATTTTGAGCTGGCCTTGATCGGCTCAGAACCTGCTCTCGATTCACTGGCAGACGAGGTGACCGTGATTGGACACGTCGTGAAGGATCATCCAGGAGAGACCGTCGTGCTCGATCAAACCGGCTCTCATTACCAACCGCCTTATCGCGGATGGGATCAACTCCTGCAGGGAGACAATGAGGGTAAATCGTGAGCACCATGAAGCGAGTCAGTTTAGAAACAGAGAACGTGGAAAAAACTCGTGCTTTTGGGGAAAAACTGGCTCAGTCGCTGCACCTCGGTGACGTGGTATTACTGCAAGGACCGCTGGGTGCTGGCAAAACTGCACTCACACAAGGTATCGGTCTGGGACTCGGACTCGATTCCAACGTAACAAGTCCCACATTTATTCTCGTTGCGAAACACACAACCGCCGATGGCAGTATTGCCCTCTACCATGCCGACCTATACCGACTGAGCGATCCGTTTGAGGTCGCAGATCTACACCTTGGCGAGCAGACCGAGGACGCTGTCCTCGTTGTGGAGTGGCCCGAACGTGCCTTCGACGAATTACCGAGCGAGCATCTCCTGATCATGATCGAACCGGACTACGATCATCAAGAGAGACGTCGACTTACTTGTGTCGCATCCGGAGCGCGATACGAGCAGCTACTAACTGGATTAGAGACATGACCACTCAAGGCAACGGTCAACTCGTAATGGCAATAGACACGGCTTCACCAACAGCCTCCGTCGCTCTCGGAAATGAGAACGGGCTCCTTGCTGAGACCAGCTGGAATGTCGAGACAACTATCTCAAAGGAATTGCTCGCCCAGATCGACTTGCTACTCAGCACGTCGAACACAGATCGTCACGCCCTCAGTGCTCTCGCCATCTGTATAGGACCTGGTAGCTATGGAAGCCTGCGCGCTGGCATCGCAACTGTCCAAGGGATAGCACTGGCGCTGGATGTACCACTCGCTACAATCCCTCGCCTTGAAGCCGATGCTGCCCCTTATCTTATAAATAGTCCGGAAAAGAGTACGGTGGTCGCTATACACAATGCCGGACGTGTTGGCATAGCTTGGGCAGCCTACACTTTTTCTCAAGACAGTGACCTCCTGATAGAGCTTGTGCCACCATCGATAACGTCACTCGATGAATGTGTGATGAACGCACCTCAAGACGCTATGTGGTGCGGTGAAATTCCTGAGCTGCTGACAAATACCCTCGCACAATCTAATCGGACAGATGATGTAATCGCCGCGCCGATGGATCATGTACGAGCAGTGACCATCTTGGAACTCGCGCGAAAGCGAAATAACTACGATGATCCAGCACTGGCGAGCGCTCTATATCTGCGCCCTCCATCGATCACGCGACCGAAACCTAAACAAGCTACATCCAACACCAGGTGAAGAATTCAGAAGGAACTTTCATGGAACAAACATTGATTCTTGTTAAGCCCGATGCAATGCAACGTGGTCTGGCATTTGAAGTACTCGGCCGCCTAGAACGTAGAGGCCTGAAGTTGGTTGGCTTACGACTACTACATGTAGACGAAGCGTTGGCAAAACAACACTACGGGGAACACGAAGGAAAACCATTTTTTGATGGTCTTGTTGACTACATCACGGCGTGTCCTATCATCGCCGCGATTTTCGAGGGTCCGGATGCCGTTTCCGCAGCACGACAAACGATCGGTTCTACAAACCCAACAGAGGCATCACCGGGAACTATCCGAGGAGACCTCGGTATCGAGATAGGACGTAACCTCGTGCACGGCTCTGACAGCTCACAGAGTGCGGAACGCGAGATCAGTATCTTTTTTGATAATCAAGTAGTCGAAAATTGGAAACGTGACAGTGACCCATGGATATTCGAATAATCGACGGCTCGTACTCCAGCATTCGTTCTCTTAGCGTGTGAACAGATAGCAACAGCCGGGAAACCACAATTTGCCTTGCTAAGAATTTCTGAGCCCGAATCACATCTGCACTACTGAACCCGTACTATTTCCTGCGCTCTATTCCAGAGGCCCTCTAGGTCATAACGCATTCTCACCTGTGGTGAAAAAAGATGAACTACGATCCCTAGCTCAGTGTCTAGGAGAATCCAACCAGTTTCGGCCGATCCCTCCGGTCGAATGCGCGGTCCGCCACGATCACGAACACTTCGTTCTACAGTATCTGCAACAGCACGTGCCTGGCGGATATTGTCGACAGTGCCCACTATGAAATAGTCCGTAAAGGCTGTGAGTTGGGTGAGGTCCAAAAGCACGACATCAGCCACTTGCCGATCGGCAAGCCAGTCGACGATCTCATGAGCCAATTCTAGATCGGGCTCTTGGATTTGAATTGTCAAAACGGATGCGCCCAACTCAGCTGCTATCAAGCCCCGCTCAGCCTATACATTGGCTCAATGCGGTTTCCCGTGATTTCGCAGACAAACACAGTGTCGGCGATCAGCAATCGTAGTTCAATTAAGCAAAATACTTCTCGATCCGATAGCGAAAATCATCCTAGCAGTGCGGTTCAAGAGGAAATAGCACAGAACTTGATGGACGAGACTCGTACACTAGAGTGATGACACAACGCGTACTGGTAGCAATGTCTGGTGGAGTCGACTCTGCTGTCGCTGCTGCACTTCTGGTCGAACAAGGTTACGAAGTGATCGGTGTCACATTACGGCTTTATACAGAGCCCAACAACACTGTCCTTCGTTCGCAACGAACCTGCTGTGGTATCGAAGATATCGCTGATGCTCGCGCTGCCGCTCAGGTACTCGGTATCCCACACTATGTGATGAACATGGAACAAGATTTCGAACACAATGTGATCGAACCTTTCGTTGCAGCCTATGTGAACGGTCGTACACCCAATCCGTGTTTAAACTGCAACCAGTATGTAAAATTTGCAACCCTACTCGATCGAGCGATCGCTATGGGCGTCGATCGACTCGCGACCGGACACTACGCCCGGATAGACGCCTCTGATGATGGTTGGCAGCTTCACAAAGCAGCGGACCCAACAAAGGACCAATCGTACGTGTTGTATACACTCGACCAGGCGGCACTGTCTCGCACGATCTTTCCGCTCGCTAACCTCGAAAAAGACGATACACGTCAGGTCGCCCGTGATTTCAAACTACCGCTTGCTGATAAGCCTGACAGCGTCGATATCTGCTTCGTCCCGGAAGGTGATTACCGATCAGTACTGCGTGAGCGGGGCGTGACAACGCCATCTGGTGAATTGCAATCTACCTCGGGGCAGGTAGTCGGCCACCATGACGGAATATCGAACTACACAGTGGGCCAACGCCGTGGCCTCGGTGTCACTGCACAAGATCCTCGCTACGTGACACGGATCGATGCAGATCGCAACATCATTGTGATCGGAAGTGATGCTGACCTAGAAACAACTGAGGTGCTTGCCATCGATCCACACTGGGTAAACCAACCACCGGCACTCGGAGAATCACTCACAGCGCGCGTTCGCTATCACGGCGCAGATCTCCCGGGGCGCGTAACCGAACGGTCAGTCAGTCGCTTTACCTTCGTAGCTGACACTCCTATCCGCGCCGCAGCACCCGGACAAGCAATCGTTCTCTATCGCGACTCAGAAGTCGTTGGAGGTGGGACCATCGAACAACATTTTTCATGACGGTAGCGAACCTAACAGATCGGGTATGCAAGACGGGTCGATTGCCAGTCCTCAGAATCCACGCGTAGCATGGCAAATCGGTTGTAAACCCACGGCGGTGAGACATATTGAATGACTTCGTTCAGAACGTGCTGATCTTTGGCTGGTCATGGCCTAGCGTCGAAGAATGGCGCGATTTCGTGATCGTGTTCTATGGCTTAATGGGTGTGATCGCACTCCTCGTATTCACCGCTCTCATCCTGTTACTGATTTACATCATCTGGGGCGTACGGAATATGCTCCGTGAACTGCTCGAAGACCCCGTCAAGCCAACAATCGAGGAAGTGCGGAAAACAGCAGAAAGTGTCCGAGGTACTAGTGATTTCATGATGGATAATGCAGTGAGCCCGGTGATTCGAGTCGTCTCAGCTGTGAGAGGCATCCGCCGCGGTATCGCATCACTATCAGGTTTCCGTGATCGACGTCGTTGAACTCGGAGCCCAATAATGATTCGTAGTGTGTTGCTGGCTCCTGTGGTGATCATACTTTTACCGCTCAAAGCACTCTCTCAGGTCCCGAGAATGCCTTTCAGCACAGTCTTTGCGATCGGTATTGGCGCCGCGAGTGCATTCGCCGCTACGCGCCGCCTGATCAACCAAAAAGATACCCCAACTCAGCTACCCCCGGGACTCCAGCGGCCTACCATCAGATTGCAGAACTCACTCATGAATTGGCGCAGTCACCTTGCACAGGCAATAGAAGATGCGAACGAAGCTGAGGCCACGGCTGAATCAGAACTGCGCAATGACCATCTGCGACGGTCAGGTCGGCTGTCTGATTAACAAATCGCTGTCAGACTGAATTGAGCCTCAGCGACTCAGACTTATACTGGCTCATGGAGAGGTGGCCGAGTGGTTGAAGGCGCCTGTCTCGAAAACAGGTAGACGAGAGTCTCGTGGGTTCGAATCCCACCCTCTCCGCCATCAACCTCTATCAAACAGAAATACCACAGGAATAAATATTCTTCGCGGAGAGGTGCTGGAGTGGCTGATCAGGCTCGCCTGGAAAGCGGGTAGGGGGGGCAACCCTCCTCGTGGGTTCGAATCCCACCCTCTCCGCCATCACGACAGTCTCGAAAATAGAAAATGTCTGTTAGGCACGTTCCGCGCGCACAATGACCCGATCAGCGTAACTGCGCGAGTTGATGTCAAATTCGCCACCACATGTGTAAAGCGTAATCGAATCCACTGCGACATCAGCACTCAGTATCTCCGTCCAGCGAGCACTATTGCCCGCGTTGATCTGCTCAGTCCACTGGACTACGTATTCAAGCGTTTCTCCGTTGTAATCAATAAAGATCTGGTCGCCACGTGATAGCAAATCGAGCTCCCAAAACACCGCTACCCCTAAATAAGTCACATCGGCGTACGGAATGTAAGAAGCAAGATCGCGATGGCCGGAGAAAATGGCGTTGCCACCTTCGCCAGGACTACCACCCAAGTTGGACCATTCACTCAGGTCGTACCACAGAGTTGTCGCGGGCCCGATAGGGTCACTCATCTGTGCTCCAGCAGTCCGACTAACCACGCTTGCACCGACCGGCGCGTCCACTTCAATAATAGGAATTCGCAATCGAGCAAAGTCATAACCCGAAGGATGTCCGTGCGCTGACACCAGATCAGTAATATTTCCGACAGTCGGTTCCGGTGTTGCCGTTGGTTCAGGAGTTCCAGTCGGTTCGGGAGTACTGGTTACTTCAGTCGGCGTCGCTGTAGCTGTACTGTCGGTCGCCGCAGCCGAGGTCGTATCTTTCGTTTGGGTGGTTTGGGTTGGTTCAACGGGAACTACCGTAGAAGCACGCAGAGCCACCGATGATGAATCATCCGAATCATTTCCAAGAATGACTGCCGCAACGACAACGCCAACCAACGCCACCAAAAGCCCAATTAGGACACCGCGCATAATCATCTGTTGCCTGTTCCCATTAGCGAAACGTTACTGCTGAATCCACAGCCTTTACTCATAAACTCTCACATCTGCGTTGCGATCTTGAATGACATCTTTCAGACAACCGAAATCATACAACGAGCATCTATGCTAACGACCGCAATATCCGATTCACAACGTCACGTTAGAGGGATGCGATACATATAAGAAACGGTCGGCTCCTGCAAGAAATTCCCTGCAAAAGCCGACCGAAATTGTCGACGGAAAGTCGAACAGTCTCTAGCGAGTGCGCGTCGCGACGCGACCACCAGCAATCATCATCACTGCAAATGCAGCAAGAGTGATTACAGCAATCGAGTTCGTACCCGAACCGCTAAGGACGAGACCTGCATTACCGGTGTCAGCAGCTGCAGGAGCAGCTTCCTCTGCGGCAGGCTCTTCTGCGGCAGGCTCTTCTGCGGCAGCAGCAGCTACGGAAAGAACCGTACCAGTTGCAACAGCAGCCGGAGCTCCACCAGAAGCCCATGTCTCAGTCTGTTCGGCAGTGGAACCGTTCAGGGTGAACGAAATCGTGTCGCCAGCTGCAAAAGAGCAGCTACCGAGCGTTTCACCAACCTGGACCGGACCCCAGTTACCGCTAGCGTCAGCCGTGGCCGTAGCACACGACGTCGTGCCAGACATAATGCCAATCTCATCACCAGACGTTGCACCGGTACCATACGCGGTGAACGGTGGGTTGGTCTGAGCGTTAACCGTGGTTGCGAGTGCCCCAAAGAGGGACACTGCGACCGCGAAGGCAGCGCTCAGAGCCAATGTCTTACGAAACAAAGTCATATCGACTCCTTGCGTCCTCAATCAATCCGGAGCAGGTTGCCTGGGCGACTAAACGCCCGGACAACCTGTCCGATCTAATCAAAGGAACTTAGCCCTGCCCTGACTTTACTTGACCACCAGCATGACGGTGCCAGCAGGCACACCATCCGTGAAGTGATCAGTGAAGGCCTGGTTTACAAAGCTCGGCGCGCCCACAACGTGGACGATGAAACTACCAGCGCTGGTCACTGAGACCGAAGTCGCGCCAGCTGCAACTGCATCAGCTGCCATCGCCGTTACCGTACCACCAGCGTGGGTGGTCAGGTTGACGCCAGCAACGATCGTGCCATCAAAGCCCGTAGCTGCTGCAACTGTTTCTACAACAGCAGCTGCTGGAAGCGTAAGCGTGATCGTGGCAGCGACAGATGTCTCACCACCGTTGGTCATCGTGTACTCAGCGCTGTCACTACCAGTGGCTCCAAGCAACGGCGTGTAAATCACCGTCGAGGTGCAGTTGGTCATTACTGAACCAACCTTGGCAGATGCTACGTCAGTACACAGAGCAGCTGTAATCGTACCCATGACACCCTTAGTCGGGAGCTTGGTCATGGTGAACGAAGGCGTGCTCTTCGCCTCAGTCGTGTCAGAACCAGTCAGCGAAACGATAACTGGCAGCGCCTTCGGCTCAGTTGCCGAAACGGTCGCTGACGTGGCGTCAGCTGTTGGCTTGTCAGTAATAATCGACACGGTCGCAGTGCCCTTAGTCGACGTCTGACCGTTCGCCGTAAGCGTGTACGTGAACGTACCAGAAGTCGTGGTCGCTGCAGTTCGCGTGAATACCGCTGTGGCCGAGTCAGTGTTGTCACCAGAAATCTGGACAACGAACTCACCAAGTGCCTTTACACCAGTACCAGCGGCGTGAGTGATCGTGTTACCACTGATCGCCGACGCTGCAATGATATCGATCGTCCCATCCGGGTCGACCATGATGTCAGCACCGGTGGTGCCACCAGCAACGAACCCTGATGCATCAGCGATGTTCGTCGTCGTGGCTGCGTTAGCACGCGCAGCGATGGTGATGGTGCTGTAAACCGCAGGGTATACATCTGCATTGACTGCCAGGGCGAGTGCCGCGGTACCGGCACGAGCACGGGTCATACCATCAATGCTGGTCTTCGTAATGCTCGTGTAGTCGATAACTTCAACAGCACCAGTGGCGAGGTTGTCGTTGCCGTCATTGTCAACAATGATCGAACCAGACGCCGGGAAACCGGTCGTCGATGCAACGGTCACCGAAGTGTCAGTGGTCTTATTCAGAACCGTGACAGTCGTCTTGATCGTTGCACATGCAGCGTCAGTTGGTGCTGCAACGGTACCGCCTGTTGGTGCGGCAACGGCGAACGTTCCCTCATCACAAGCTTCTTTACCTGATTGATGCGTACCTTTTAGGTTGACGGCTTCTCCGCCTGAAGCATTCGTGATCGTCTGAGACAGAGCACCAGTTACACCCTTGTCAGCAGATACCTCATTCGGGGTACCTACGACTACAAGCATGACTGCTGCAACGAATGCCACAGCGACGGCAAGACCGTACGCAGTGAATTTAGTCTTAATCAAAACTTTCAATCCTTCGATTGAACAATCCGTTCTTTATATTCGAAACAATTCCTCGTATGGCTATCCTCGAGCTCCTCCTTCTATGGTGTTCAAGGCAAGCCGTCCATCGCGACGTACTTTGTACCGCCGCTCGAGCTGAACGCCACAAGGGCCGCCCGACTTCTGACCTGTATTGAACGCATCCACTTCTGCCTAGATCCATGCAGCTGCACACAGGCACAGCCAGAGCATAGAGCCCGGCGTACATATGGAAACGCGCCGGACAGCAGTTAGGTTAACCACTTTGTACATCAAATATACGTTAGAGGGATGCGATACATAT
>DKLZ01000012.1 GCA_002455955.1 Dehalococcoidia bacterium UBA6627 | reverse complement strand
CGTATCTGAGCGAGGCTCTTTGTTTTGATCTCAGGCAGACTATTTATGCAAATTGCTCAAAAAAGGTTGGGTAATCCTTCACGTCGGCTGCGCCACTTGAGTATCTGACCGATCGAACGAGCTGCGCGTGGTGCTGAATCAAATGTGGCAACGCCACGACGATAAGCTGCGTTAGCGTACGCAATGGCTGCCTTCGTAGCGATATCACTTGTATCTCGTGAACGGGTAAGTGCGACGAACGGGGTGCCAGTTTCTGTCTGTAAATCTGCCAACAAGTTCGCCTCGTTTCGGGCATTGTTCTCAGCGTGTTCTATGCGTTGTTCACGAGGAAGGGCATCGATTTTGGGGTCGCGATTGTGGGAATCGAGTGCATTTGTGAACACCACATCGATTGGATCAGCACCAGCGACAATCTGCAGGGTTCGTCGGCGGTCTTCTTCTCCCCGGAGATTTGTATCTATCGGGTTGTTTACGCTCGTCCCTGCAATCGGAATGAACTCACGCAATTCATCGATGGTGGCGCGTGGCATAGGCGGTACATCTAGCCCAGCTGTTGCAATCGCATCCGAAGCAAGCACGGCGTTGCCCCCACCGCCTGTTACGAGTCCAACGCCAGTTCCGGTAACGTCCTTTGCGCCGGTGGTTAGTGTCACAATTAAATCGTGCAGTTCGTCCATTGTTTCGGCGCGCATTGCTCCGGCCTGACGGCAGGCAGCTTCGAATATTTGGATTGATCCAGCCAGCGATCCTGTATGTGAGTTCGCGGCACGTGCACCAGCAGCATGAATGCCACCTTTGAGGATTACTGTGGGCTTAGCATGTGCACAACGCTTCAGGGCATCGAAGAATAGGCGTCCCTCCTGTACTCCTTCCATGTAGCCGACAACGACTTCGGTCTCGGGATCTCCAGCTGCATAGTCAAGTAGATGATGTGCCTTCACATCGGCACCGTTACCGAAGGATACACCTTTCGAAAAGCGCACCCCACGTTTGGATAGACCTTGAATGATGTCCCCAGCGTTAGCCCCTGACTGACTGAGTAGGAATACGTTTCCTGATTCCGCAGGGAAACTATTCATGAACGAAACACGCTCACTTGGCACGTAAAGGCCCATGCAATTTGGTCCGATTGCTCGTATGCCAGCATCAGTCAGCTTCTTGATTAATTCAGCTTCCTGCGCGACTAGGTCTGGGTCGCCCGTCTCTGCGAAGCCTGCCGTAAAGAGGTGAAGAGAGCGCACACCTTTCTCGATGCATTGGTCGATCAACATCGGAACGATCTTTGCAGGCACCTGAGAGATGACGTGGTCAACCGGGTCCGGTGTCTCGAGGAGAGATGGGTAGCAGCGCAGGCCTTCGATCTCGTCTACTTTGGGGTTCACCGGATAGAGACCATGTTCCGCTTGGTAATCGAGTTCGATTAAAGATCCTAGGAATCCACTGATCATTCCGCCGCCGCCAGCGTTTTTCGTAGAAGATGCCCCGATAACGGCTATTCCGCGTGGGTGGAAAATTGGTTCGAGAGAATGGCCATTCGATGGGATTGTAGGCCCGGTCATATTAGCCGAGGTGTCATGGCCGCCGGTGGAGCGTTCAGTCACATAGCCCTCATTTTCATTCGATTAGCAAAGTATGTGTTCGGTTATAGCATCTTCTCGTACCGATTCTACTCACCATGCCGCTATAGTACGCACTGGTTGTTTGTGTGCACCTTATGAATATTCAACGAATCGGATGTCCAGCAAGCGTTCCGGTGCAACCCTCTCGATTTACTGCGACCTGTCCATTCACGATCACATAAGGGATTCCAGCTGGCGGAACAGCAGGGTCCTCGTATGTTGCGAGATCTGCGATCTGTGCCTCGTCGAATAGTACAAGGTCGGCAACAAAATCTTTCCGAATTTCACCGCGTCCTTCGAGACGAAAACGACGAGCAGGGTTTTGTGTAACGCGTTGAATGATCTGTTCGAGAGGTCGTGAATGGCGACGGCGCAACCGTCCAACAACGCGAGGAAAACAACCATATGCCCGCGGATGAGGAATTCCAGGTAACGGGATCGCATCACTGCCAATCATATAATCTTCACGATCGAGAAGGTCCATGATGTCTGCTTCCACCTGCTGGACTAGTGCGATACTTCCGCTTGGTACGTAGCGGAAGCCACAAGCCATCCGCTCCTCCCGCATTACGTCTAGCATCATTCGCTCGACCGAAGTACTTCGACGTTCGGCCGCGTCAGGGAACGTGAGTCCACATAGGTCTCGATTCAGGTTCGAACCGATATAGGTCCAGAAACCTTCGTTAATTAAGGCAGAAAATCCTTCGAGCGCTTCCACAGCTTTTTCGTAACCATCGTCTGTATTGAGTAGGTCAAGCAAGCCCGATGCTCCACCTTCGTGAAAGTCGCCGGATAGAAAATATCCTGGGACAGTGGAACCGACGACGTATGGATAGCATTCCATAGTGACGTCGACACCTTCCGCTTTCGCAGTATCGATATTTTCGAGCAGCGTGTTTAGTTCACCTGCGTTGGGCACGCTGGTTCGGTAATGCGAGATGTGTACTTTCACTCCGCTTCGGCGCCCGATCTCAAGCGCTTCTGGGATGCCGCCATCACCGAAAGCACGTTCTTCGTTGTGGTTGCGAATATGCGTTACGTAGACTCCGTTGTGGGCCGCCACTACTTCGCAGAGTGCCACGAGTTCGTCTGTCGTACTGTAGGACTGTGGATAGTAGGACAGCCCAGTTGAGAACCCTCTCGCGCCGTCAGCCATACCTTCTGCCACCAGACGCCGCGCAACTTCGAGAGATTCCCCTCGGAGTGGGATATCACGGAATCCCACAGCTTCTAGCCTGATTGGTCCATGTGGCACCAGCATTACGACATTGCAAGCTGTACCGCTGTCGAAGTTGTTCAAGAAGGTGCTAATTGTGCTGGTGTCGAGATTATCTTCGGGGGATTGCAAAATCCCGCTGAGGTATTGTCGATGTGCAACGTAATTGTCTGCCGACAGTGGAGCGAACGACATTCCATCTTGTGCAATAATTTCGGTGGTTATTCCTTGGCGGATGCCGTTCTCATGATTTGGATCGATCAGGAGAGCACCGTCCGAGTGGGCGTGAGTATCGATGAAGCCCGGTGAGACGATCAACGTTGTGGCATCAATTGTTGAGTGCCTTTTGGCGTTTGCGAGATGGCCGATTTCCTTGATCTTCTCGCCCACGATGCCTACATCAGCACGGACACGCGGTGAACCAGTCCCATCGACGACGTTGCCGCCCTCGATTACCAAGTCAAACATAAGTCTTCGCCATTTCCGGCAGCACAGCTTGGTTCGGCTAGCTCTGCCAAACGCGAGAGTCAACTGTTTCAAGGCCAAATAACTGCCAGCCTGGACGTTCGGCTCCCGGGGCACCATCGTCAGGAGTGAGACCACTTCCCGGTTCGGTTACGAGGGCCTGCTCGATACCCCAGCGAGAAAGACCTTGGACTGCGTCCATCGCTGCGATCTCATCTAATGAGAAAAAGCCGGCGTCAGCTATTTCTACCCCATCGTGTTTCGGTTCGCCTTCGATTAGATCAAGCCTGAAAATGATGTAGATATTGGTGCTTGGACCACCCGCGGTGCCTCCCAGCGAATGACGAAAAGCGATTACGTCTCGGACTTTCGCGACGACGGACGCCTCTTCTTCGACTTCGCGCTCCACAGCAAGTGAGAGTGGTTCGTCATGCTCTGCGTAACCGCCTGGGAGTTGCCAGGTGCCAGCGAATGGATTTTGCCCGCGCTGAACGAGCAGTGCCTTCGTCACGCCATCATCTTCAAGTAACACGACTCCCGAACAACCGATCGAGAAATCACCAAAGTGGATGAATCCACACACTTCGTCGGGGCAAGCTTGGCGTTCTCGGCCACCGTCATGTTTTGTCGTCAACGGATTCGCACAACGGGGACAGTAAGTCATAGTGGCCATCGTTCCTCCTTGGCATCCCTGCAGTATGTATGTGCTGTAGGGGCGAAGTGTCTAGTTAGTTTAGAGTCAAAGTCGTTCACAGAAGTAGGAACTGTTGTAGTGAGGCGAGAAAACTCTTGGGATGATGCAATGAATGAGCGAGCGGATCGCATCATCGAGTAAATCCCTATAGCGCGTAATTTCTATCTAAAGTTGGTTGAATCTTCCACATCTAGATAGCATCGTTCCCAGTGGTTTTCTCATCGTATGAGTAGCATGTGCACAGATAGCGGTTGTCAACCTCGAACAATCCCACACTCCAGAGGCTCCATGCGATCGGTGTTTATTAGCTTTCTAGACGGAGTAATGATTCTTATGGGTGTCAGTTGCGAAAGGAGTTGTCGACTTGACTGATCTTTTACCGATACTAGCGATTGACCAGGGCACTACTAGTAGTCGAGCAATCCGCTTTGATCTCAATCAACAATCGCAGCGATTGTCACAGCAGAAGATTACGCAGTACTACCCGCAGCCTGGTTGGGTGGAACACGATCCTGAGGAGATATGGCGCACGACGTTAGAGGTTGCGCGTGATGCGCTCAGCAACGATCCAGTTGCGGCACTGGGGATTGCGAATCAACGTGAAACTACATTGATTTGGGATCGTAAGACGGGCGAACCGATACATCCAGCTATTGTGTGGCAGGACCGTCGAACAACTGCAATCTGCTCCGAGCTGAAGAGCGCAGGTGCTGAATCTCTGATTAAAGAGCGAACTGGTTTGCTTCTCGATCCGTACTTTTCAGGGACGAAAGTGTCTTGGTTACTTGATCATGTTGATGGTGCTCGAGGAAAGGCTGATCGAGGAGAACTGGCCTTTGGGACGGTGGATAGCTTCTTGATCTGGCGTCTGACAGCTGGCCGTCGACATGTCACTGATGCAACGAATGCGAGTCGCACGTTGATGTTCAACATCCATGATCAGACTTGGGATGATGACGTGCTCCAACTTCTCAAGATACCTCGGACAATTTTGCCGGAAGTACTGGATTGTGCCGATGACTTTGGTGAGACAGATGCCACAGTGTTTGGTCGTGCGATACCGATCCGTGGTGTTGCTGGTGATCAGCATGCAGCGATGGTCGGGCAAGCTTGCTTTGAAAATAATTCAGTCAAAAGCACCTTTGGAACGGGCTGTTTCATGCTATCGAATACCGGCGAGCGGATCGTTAATTCTGAGAATGGCCTAATCACAACGCTTGCTTATCGACTGGGTGGGGTACCTACGTATGCGCTTGAAGGTTCGATTTTTGTTGCTGGTTCTGCGGTGCAGTGGCTTCGCGATGAATTGAGTTTGATCAAGGATGCACGTGAGACAGAAGCAATTGCAGCGGACTTAGATACGAAAGGTGGTAACAACGGCGTTTATCTTATCCCTGCGTTTGTAGGGCTTGGTGCACCGCACTGGCAGCCGAACGCACGAGGTGCGTTATTCGGCCTTACTCGCGGTACCAACTCCACTCACCTAGTTCGTGCAGCGTTAGAGGCTGTGAGTTACCAAGCACAAGATCTTACCTCAGCGATGGCGGCTGACTCTGGGTCTGCGATGGGAGTGCTACGTGTGGACGGAGGAATGGCCGAAAATAACTGGCTCATGCAATTTCTGGCGGACATTCTTGAAGTATCCGTAGAGCGTCCTCTTGTCACTGAAACTGCAGCTCTTGGAGCCGCGCAATTGGCTGCACTAGGTGTCGGTGAGGTTCGTTCGGTTGATGAACTCTCTGAGCGCTGGTATCTCGATCGACGATTTGTTCCGCGGATGAGCATCGCGCAACGGGCGAAACTTATTGAAGGATGGCAAGCAGCAGTTGCTGGAGTACTGGCTAGTGAGCCAGAGTGATCGTTATAGCTCGGCGATCACTCGAACCGCGAATTGATCATTCAAGATAATTTGATGCCTAGAACGATCAAAGATAACCGGTACCGCGGCGCCGCGCCTTTGGATCTGTAACAATGTTTAACAGGGAGATTTTTCCTGAGGCAAGAGCACGTTGCATGGCTGGACGGATTTCTTTCGGGTCTGTGACACGCTCAGCGTAACCGCCCACCATCTCTACCATATGTTCGTAGTCGATAGGGAGCAGGGCGGCTATTGGTGGGGCATCGGAGGGAAAGCTTCGGTCCTGGATCGTGTGTGCGGCGATACCGGCGTTGTTCGAAACTACGATCACGACTGGGATATCCATCCGTGCACATGTCTCGACTTCCATTGCGGCAGCGCCAAAGGAGTAATCTCCGAGCACGGCTACTACTTGTCGGTCTGGCTGGGCTAGTTTTGCACCTAGCGCGTAGGGGAGACCTGTACCCATACAGCCAGTCGTACCAGCACCGAAGCGGTGTCGACTGAGATACGTCGGCATCACCTGTCGCATTACACCCATCGTGAATTCGCCGTCTTCTGCCACAATCGCGTCGCGTTCGATCGAATCTCGCACATCGGCAACTAGCCGGTAGTGATTAATGGGCTGCTGATCGGAGGTCATTTGCTCCGCAATGCTTGCTTCGTTCTCGCTGGATTTGCTTCGTATTTCAGAGAGCCATCCTGTGGAATTGACTCGTAGTTCTCGACCTGCAAGCTTCTCGTTCACCAACTCGACAGCGACTCTGCAATCAGCCGTGATTCCGATTTCGATTTGCGCAGCCGAGTGGAATTCTTCGGGTTCTAGATCGATATGAGCTATGCGGACATTCTGATTTAATCGCTCCCCCATCTGGAATATCCAGTTAAATCTTGCACCAACCATCAGTATCGCGTCGGCACCTGCCATCGCTGTAGTACGAGCCGCACCTGCATTTGATGCATGATCATCTGGTACCGCACCTCGCCCCATCGGCGAAGAAATGAAAGGGATTCCAAAATCAGCGAGTCGAGTCAACGCTAGTCCAGCGTCAGCCCAGGCTGCCCCCTTGCCAATCATCACTAGTGGTCGGTCAGCCGAAGTAAGCATTTCTGTGACACGTTCGATTGATTCGGAATCTGGATAAGCGTGAGAGACTTCGGGTGCTTTTTCACGGATGGGGGCATTCATTTCGTCTACGCGTTGTGACACAAGATTCCCGGGGAAATCGAGATAGACGCCCCCTGGTCTTCCGTACTGAGCTTTGCTCATAGCCAGATAGATTAACTCTGGAATGTGCGCGGTCGTGTCAACCCGCTGTACCCACTTTGCGGCTGGATTTGCAAACGATGTTTGATCGATTTCCTGAAATGCACCGAAGCCAAGGCGACCTTCAGCAGCTGAACCGCCGAGAACTATTAATGGCATCGCGCTCTGGGTAGCCACATAGAGTGGTGTCACAGTATTTGTCATCCCGGGACCCGAGGCAGCAATCATCACTCCCGGTTTTTGATTCAGATAACCCCAAGCAGATGCTGCGAACGCGGCATTCATTTCGTGTCGGCAATTAATGACACGAATGCCGTGGTTATTTGCCTCGGCTAGTACGTCGATCATCGGCCCTCCAAGCACCGTGAATACCGTGTCGATTCCGCTTGCCTGTAATTGCCGCGCGACCAATGTTGCTCCGCTGATTTCAGTCATCGTTTCTCCTCAGTACTCGTT